>JANQFT010000616.1 GCA_028277685.1 Phycisphaeraceae bacterium | reverse complement strand
AAATCTTTGAATTCGGCCTTGGCGTTGCCGGCGACCATGTTGGCCAGTTCGCCAACGGCATCCGCGAAATCTTCGCTGTCGCTGGTCACCTCGATACCGATAAACAGACTCGCCAGCGCTTCGCCGGTGGCGGTGGGAAAGGCCATCACCACCGAACCTTGCATATCACCGAACACCGAAATGATGCCGGAGATATCAGCGCCGTTGTCGTCATCGGTGCGCAACGTCGGTTCGCCTACATCCACTTGCAGTGAAAGCATCGTCGAGAAGACGTTCTCCACTGCGTGCACAAACGGAACAATGTCTTTGCCAGTCACGTTGAATCCTTTCGCCTGAGAGCATCATGCGGCATTACGCATGGACTGATCCAGTGATTTAAACAATTCCGCAATATCAATAATCAGGCTGACCGCGCCATCTTCGCGAACGGTGGCGCCACAGATCGCCTGGGTGCGATCACAGTCATCGTCGAGCGGCTTGATGACGATTTCTTCCTGTCCAACCAATCCATCGACCAACATGCCCAACCGCTTTTCGCCGAGGGCGACAATTACGGCGATGGGCGGCAGCTTGCCATCGATGCTCGGACCATCGAACAGGCTGCCCATGTCGACCAGGGGCAGCACTGAATCACGCAAGCGAAGTACAGGCTTGCCGGCCACCTGGTTGATCGAGTCTGCTTCCGGCCGAACGATTTCCTGAATGTTCGAAATCGCCACCGCGTACATTTCCTCACGGATGTTCACCATCAGTGCGGGCATGATGGCTACCGTCAGCGGAATGCGAATGCTCACCGTCGTGCCTTCGCCTTTTTTCGAGCGCAGGTCGACCGTACCATTGAGCTTGGTGATGTTCGTGCGCACCACGTCCATGCCCACGCCGCGGCCGGACACATCCGACAGTTGCTCCGCCGTGCTGAACCCGGCCATGAACACCAGGTTCTGCATGTCGACATCACTCATCTGTTGCGCGGCTTCCTGGGTAATCAGGCCCTTCTCGACCGCCTTCTTGGCGATCTTCTCGCCATCGAGGCCTTTGCCATCGTCCCTGATGGTGACCAGCACGTTGTTACCTTCGTGCCGGGCACCCAGTTCGATGGTACCGACTGCATTCTTGCCGGCTTCGGTGCGCACATCGGGCATTTCCACGCCATGGTCGGCACTGTTGCGCAGGATGTGCACCAGCGGATCGCCCAGCGATTCAATGACCGACTTATCGACTTCGGTGTCACCACCGACCATCTTCAGTTCGATGTTCTTGCCGAGCGAACGCGACAGATCACGAATCACGCGCGGGTAACGGTTGAACAGTTTGCTCAGCGGCTGCATGCGTGTTTTCATCACACTGATCTGCAGGTCACTGGTGATCTGATCGAGGTCGCCACCGATCTGCATCAGTTCTTCCGCAAGACGCGCGTTGAACTGACCACCGACGAAACGCTTGCCCATGCCGAGCACGCGGTTCTTCTGGAGCACCAACTCGCCCACCAGGTTGAGCAGTGTTTCCAGTCGATCGACATCCACACGGATGGTGCGATCGGCCGCGGGAGCACGGGCCGGTTCGTTGCCAGCTTTGGGTTTGGTGTCAGCCGGTGCGCCTGCTGCCGGTGGTGCGGTGGGCGCAGCTTCGGTGGCAGCGGGTGCAGCCTCAGTAGTAACTTCGGGGACGGCTGCCTCTTCGGTCGCGGTAGGCGCATCATCCACGTCGTCGAAGGCCAATACAGCCTCGACGTCGGCATGCTCGTCCACATGCATCGATTCGTCGGTTAGTTCACCTTTGACGGCAAGCAAAAGACGTTCGACCAGTGTGTCGGTATTGAGCGGAATGAGTTGCAGTTCACCCAGCGCTGTACCGCGACGACGCGTGACTTCCACCAACGCCGCCATCCGCGTGAGTACCTGCGGCGTGGCCTCAGCAGCAAGGTCGTGCAAGGCAACCGCAGCATCGTGCATGGCGGTGGTTTCAGTGATCAACGTTTTCACGCCGAAGAAGTCGACGCAACGGCGCAGTTGTTCGGTGATGTCAGCCAGTTGGGTGGAGGTGGCCGCCACATCACCTTCGCGGGCTGTTTCCAAGAGGCCGGCCAATTGATCCAACAGTTCGCTCATGTCTTCCACGACGAACTCAAGGATGTCGGTCTTGGCTTCGGGCAGTTCAAGTTTTCCAGGTTCAGCAGACGCAGCAGGAGCAGCAGTTTCAGCTTCGCCTGATGTGGCTGCCGTGGGGGTGCTGTCTTCCGGGGCGACGTCGCGCACGGCTTCGCGCTGGCTTTCGCCACTGCCCAGACGACGGAGAGCGGTCAGTAGTTCTTCCGGTGCCGTTTCTGGCATCTCACCACTGTCGACCGATTCGATGCGGTTGCGCAGCAGATCGACGGCCTGAAGAATCAGGTCCATCGTATCGCCGGTCACACTGCTGGCACTTTGACGCAGACTGTTCAGCGCGTCTTCAGCAGCGTGGGCCAGTTCGGTAATCGGATCGAGCGACAGGAAGCTGCTCGCCCCTTTGATGGTGTGCATCGCGCGGAAGATCGCGTTGATCAGTTCTTGATCATCCGGGCGCTGCTCAAGCAAGACGAGGTCCTGGTCGGTAGCCTCGATCAACTCGCGCGACTCGGTAACGAAGTCACCGAGAATCTCACTGTTCAGCCCGTCAAGCGACATGGCTCACCTCATTCTCCGCCTTCGTGTAGGCGAACGCATGCGGTTCCGACCTGGCGGAGTACAATTCCGGCAGGCGGATGGTTTCACTGTGACCGATAAACAACACGCCGTCGTCGGCCAACATCTGGTGGAACATCTTCAAGCAACCTTCCCGCATCGGCTGATCGAAATAGATCATCACGTTGCGGCAGAAGATGACGTCCCATTCACCATGTCGGCGTGCCGCCAAGGTGTCTTTCAGGTTATGACGCTCAAATCTCACCATGGATTTGATGGTGGGATCGATGGTGTATGAACCGGTGGGCGTTTTCTGGAAGTAGCGGTTAAGAATGAGCGGATCGGTGTTGCTGACGGCGTACTGACCGTACTCGCCTGATTCTGCGGCAAGCAGCATCTTCTGCGACAGGTCGGTACCCAGGATTTCAACATGCCAATCGGGCAGGCGCACGCCCAGTGAACGATGCACCATCATGGCCAGGGTGTACGGTTCTTCACCGCTGCTGCACGCAGCCGACCAGAGACGTAACCGCTTGGTGGCCTTGCGTGCTTCCAACAGAATCGGCAGCACTTTGTTTTCGAACACATCGAGCTGCGGCTGATTACGGAAGAAACTTGTTTCATTGATGGTGATGCGGCTGAACATCTCGTTGAATTCATCTTCCCGATACGGGCCGATGCTCAACAGCATGGCGTACTGTTCGAAGTCGTCCATTTCCAACTGCTTGAGGCGTTGGGTGAGACGACTTTCCAGCACGTACTTTTTGCCCTCGGCAAACCAGATTCCGCTGCGTTGATAGATAATCTGACGCAGTTTGGTGAACTGCTCTTCAGTCATCTTCGCAGGGCCGGCTGTGGTTGTGGTGCTCAATGGAATCTCCTGCTGTCTGATTCAGCCGATGCAGCGCGAATCATGCCGCGAGTCGGCCACCCCCGAAAAAGGTTCGCTACTCAACGTTGCTGGCGGCCATGGCCTGGTCAATCTGCTGCAGATCGTGCTTGCCGAACAGCTTTTCAAGATCGATCAAAATCAACAGGCGATCATTCAACTTGCCCACACCCTGGATGTATTCAGAGTGACTGGCGCTGGCCATATCGGGCGCGGGGTCAACGATCGAGCTATCGATGCGCAACACTTCGTGCACGCGGTCAACCACGAAGCCAATCACGCGACCAGACACTTCGACCACGATGATGCGGCTTTCGGAGCTGTGCTCGACCGCCTCCATGTCGAAACGTTTACGCAGGTCGATCACGGGAATGATGCGGCCGCGCAGGTTGATCACACCCTCGACATCGGACGGGCTCTGCGGCACATGCGTGATTTGCAGCATGCGGTTGATTTCCTGGACCGCCAGGATGTCGACGGCAAATTCTTCATCGCCCACCTCGAAGGTGACCAGTTGAAGCTGTTGCCCGTCGCCTCCCTGAGCGTTGGCCTCTCCCACGGCCACGGCTGAGCTATCAGGTGTTGTTTCGGTCATTGTCATCTTGTGACTCCTTGTCGTGTACTGCCTTCTGGCGGTCATCCACTGAAGCGCCATACGCACTTGCGTGGAAGACCATGCAGAGCACCCCGTGGGTGATTACATGTTGGTATGCCGTCGCAACGCCTGGCTCTTCGGCCAGTCATCCGTCGCGAACGGTACATCACTATGCTCCTTGCTCGGCTACTGCTCTTTGCAACTTGAACTGCCCAACCAGTTGCTGCAGTTGTTCAGCTTTGCCGCTGAGCTGCGTGGCCGCTTGCGCGGCTTGGCCTGCACCTTCAGCGGACTGCTTGGTCACCGCGTTGATCTGCTCAACGTTGCGTGCGATTTCCTCACTCGCAGCGGATTGTTCTTCTGCGGCTGCGGCGATGGATTGAATCATCGTCGCCACCCGATCTGAACCTTCCACGATCGCGCTGAGTGAATCGCCCGCCTGCTCAGCCAGACGCACGCCTTCGTCCACACGTTCGGTACCGGTGCTCATCCGTTCAACCGCACTGCTGGTTTCGGTTTGAATCGCCTTGATCGATTCGGCCACTTCTTCGGTCGCCTGCGTGGTGCGTTCTGCGAGCTTGCGCACTTCATCGGCTACCACGGCAAATCCGCGACCATGCTCACCAGCCCGTGCCGCCTCGATCGCCGCGTTGAGCGCCAGCAGGTTGGTCTGGTCGGCGATGTCGTTAATCACGCCGATCACCTGACCGATCTGTTCACCACGCTTACCCAGTTCATTGATGGCACTTGCCGACTCATTGACCACGGCAGCGATGCTCTTCATGCCTTCAACCGTTTGCTGCACGACACGACCACCTTCGTTGGCCTGTTGACCGGCGGAGTCTGCTGTGCCTGCGGCGTCACTGCTCTTGCGGGCCACTTCGACCACCGTTGAACTCATCTGTTCCACCGCACTGGATACATGCGTGGTTTGCTGGGTTTGCTGCTGCATGCCCTGGGCCATCTCTTCAGATGACGCGGCAATCTGTGTGGCGGCGCCGGCCACCTCGCGCGTCACACCGGAGACCTGGGCAATGATGTCGTGCACCTTACCCACGAAGGTGTTGAACCAGCGGCCAAGCTCACCCAGTTCATCTTTCGAACTGGCGTCAACACGCTGAGTCAGGTCACCTTCACCCTGGGCGATATCTTTGATCATGTCCACCACACGTTTGATCGGATGAACAACCGAGCGGGTGATCAGCAGTGCGATCACCAGGCCCAGCACTGTCGAAACAATCACGATGCCGAGCACCATCACCTGGGCGCTCTGCATTTGGGACATCACATCGCTTTCCACCTGATCGCCGCTCTTGGCCAGGGAGTCCAGGATGTTGGTTCCAAGGGCAGCGATTTCCGGGCCGATCGTGTCTAACGTGCCCTTGACCAAATCGTTGCGTTTGACCATCAGATCATGCACCTGGGCGAAGGCGACCACGTATTCTTCGATCATGGCCTTCACGTCGTTCATGCGTGTCTGGGTAGCGGGGTCGGTTTCCAGGCTGATCGCTTGTTCAATGCCCTTGACGGCCGCGCTCAATTCCTGGTTGGCGCGTTCGAAATCGGCTTCACGGCTCTGGATCAGGAACTTCATCAGATAGAGCCGTCCCTCGAACAGGTCGAACGTGGTGCGGCTGAGCACTTCGGTGTTGGGGCTTTGTTTTTCGATTGCTTCGTAATCCAGCGTTTTCAAATCGGCGGCGATCTTCGGGCCGACGACATTGAGCTTGCTATTGATGATTTCGTTGCGCTGCTTGATGACATCCTTCACCTGATCGAATGCCGCGTCGTAGGTGGCGAACTTCGTCTTGATTGACACGACCCACTTCTTGCGGTCAGGATTCTGGAAGCTTTCTTCACAGAGTTTAATGTGATCCAGGAACTTGCTCTTCCACGAGTCGTACTCATCGATGTCCTTTTGCAGGTTGTCGATCAGGAAGTCCTTGACGTTCATGCGCACCATGAGCATCTCGCTCATCGCGCCGCCACCTATGGCGGTGTCCTTCATCATCTCGGCAACTTCGTGCACGCCATACGAGGCGGATGAACTACTGCGCCAAGCAATTACCCCCACCGTGATCAGTAACGCAATCAGTAGCAGCATGCCGCCCGTAATCTTTCTGCCAATGGTCAGATTCATCTTTCAGGCACCTTTCACAAATGGTTGCATTGCCGTTGCTCTTTGCCGACCGCCGGTCATCCGTTTAATCTGTATTCGGCTAGCTTTCCGGGTCACTCAACCGTTAAATGTTGGCCACAGTGCAAGCTGCAAGCCCGTTTCCCCACATTCGATGTCACCGCCTTAAAGGGCGAAAACTTTGTAACAATGAATCTATCATCGACCGCTGATGTCCTTGCATGCATGAGTGCTTCACCTTCAACATGGAGAGTGGAATCCCTCTGTCGACTGGAAACCGGAAGGATTCGTTCCATCCGATAAAGACTTAGGCCCCGGTCACCCTACGTTCATTCCACCTAACCGCCGACGGGTTTTCGCGTACCCCAATAACTTTTCAATCGGCCAGTTTTGCCTGAGTATGAAGGTGAGCTTTGCTTCAATTTCCTGGAACATCCACCACGCATCGTGAGAATATTCAACAGGATGACCAGGCACGAAAACACCCGCGCTGCATGGTGACAGCGCGGGTGAAGTGAACGGTAAGGTCTGTTGGCGAAACCATTCTATCAGAACAGAAGCTGCATCTGAGCCCGCAGGACCACCTGGCCATCGCTACCGGCAGCGTCGGCCTGATAGCCGGCCTTGGTCGAGGCGAAGGTGCTTGATACCTGATTGAAGGCGTAGCCCAGATCACAGGTGATCTTAGCCGCATGCTTGGCAAAGTAGTAGCTGCCGCCCAGGCTCAGGATGCTGAGGTCTTCGGTGCTCGCCATGTCGTCATCACCCCATTCGTAGCGGGCCATGACTTCCACGTTTTTGGTGACGAAGTAACCGCCCTGCAACAGGATGCCGAGTTGGTCAGTCGAAGCCACACCGGTATCGCCACTGCTGTGGGAACCAATGATGGCGGCAAACAGGTTACCACCGCCCAGTTCGAGCGAGCCGTCGACAGACCAGCGGAACACATCCACTTCGGGACCAACGCCGCCGACACCATTGGTCGTGCCGCTTTCACCGCGCTGGTAGTGCAGACCACCACCGACGACGAGCATCTGATCTTCGCCCTGCCACGACTGGAAGTCGGCATTTTGTGCCCACGTTCCCGCCAGTAGTACATCCGCGCGAGCGGAGAGGGCGACTTCGTTGTCGTATGCATTCCACGTACTGTTGCTGCCGCCAGTGCCATCATTGACGGACAACGCGAGTTTGAACTTCTCTTTGTTCACACCCACGACGAGGCCCTGGGTGTAGCTGCCGGCAAAAGCCGAGGTGAGCAGCGAACGTTCGACAAACTGTTGACGTGTTTCGCTGACCGTCCATTCACGCCAGACCGGTACCTTGAACTGACCGGCTTTGACGTACCAGCCGCCGTCGAAAGTTTTGGTGATCGCGACATCGAGCAGCGCATTGCTGGCGGTCGAACCGTAACCGGTCCAGATGACATACTTCCATGAAGGATCGATCACATGGCCGACGAAGCCGAAGCGTACGCGAGTGTTTTCAAAGCCGGTGCGGCTGTCGTCGCCATCCGAATTGGTGGTTTGATCCTGGAAGCCTGCGACAAACCGAGTCTGAATCATACCCTTGAGCTTCAGCAGGAAGTTGCCATCGGCATCTTTCAGGAAGAAACCCTTGTTCCACCCGGCTTGCAGGCTGCCATCAAGCAGCGATGCGCGGGTGTCGGCGTCGGCCAACACTTCCTGCACGAGGGCTTTGACTTCTTCAGCCCGACGTTCATTCAACCAGTTGCCGCCCTGCGCCGTGCGCAGTTGCGAAATTTCCTGACTTTGCTGCGCGACGATGCGCTGCAACTCTGCGATCTGCCGTGCCATGGCACTGTCGTCGGCCTGCGTAGCCGAAGCGACTGTGAGCACCGCGGCCGCAGCCACGCCCATTACCAGTATGCGAAAGTTCATGTTCATCCTCTGGCGCCTTTCTGCCATTCCATGCACGCGCCCGCCGCATCACTGCGACCCCGGAGCGAGTGCGTTGTAGGTTCATCGGTGAGCCTCATGTGCACATCCATGGGTTCTTCAACTCCACTGCATGGGGGAAAAACCCCCTACTGCGCGTCCGGTAACGACGTGATTTGTGCATGATGCGTGCGTTCAAGCGCGCAACCATCGCGCGAATGGAACGGATGGATCATCTGTTGTCACAGGAGAAGTTCAGACGGCCAGACGTGGCCATTGTGGCGTGTGAGCGTTCATCGCACCCGGTGATGCCAACGGACACACTTGTTGGCGGCCTGAAACTGGATTTAACTGACACGGCATGCGATCGGTTTCATTCAAGCCGCACGGCGTTTCCGCTTCACCACAATCTTCACCACCACAACCGCCCAACACCGGCACGACCATGGCAACCAGATGCGCCAATCCTTCCACCCTCAGTTTGTCGTGAATGCCACGACGCCGATTCTCCACCGTTTTGTAGCTGATACCCAAACGTACTGCGATTTGTTTTGTCGCATAACCCGCAACAATCAACGTAACGATCTGCCGCTCGCGCTCGGTCAATTGTCGCAGACGGCCGAGCACTTCATCACGATTCTTATTGATGCGTTGTTCGCGCTTCTGTGCGGTGTGCAATTGCACCAAGCGTTCCAGCAACAACTGCTCGCTGTAAGGCTTGGGTATGTAATCCGCCGCGCCCAAATGAATGGCTTCCATCGCCGCCTGGGCATCGCCATGCTCACTGGTGATCACCACCGACATGCGCTGCTCATGTTGATTCAACCATCGCAACAGATCCAGCCCGCTCATCTCCGGCATGCGCATCGCTGCCACCGCGCACCCGCCACTTCCGCGTACATAGTTGGCAATGAATTCCGCAGCTGATGCATACGCTTCCACCGGCAACTGCACCGAACGTAGCAATTCCGCAAGGCCTCGTCTGGTGGTGACATCCGGCTCAACCACATGCACAACGCACGATTGAAGGTTGGTTTCCGTCATGAAGATGCGCCCCGGAAAACCATGTGGTAATTGTTAACCTATTCACACTATCGGCAGTTCACACCCCCACAGTGGAGTGAGATCACTTTATGTTTCAGTGAGATGTATATGGATCAAACGTCCGATAGCGTGATCACGCGTCGGCATTCAATACACGATCACCGGCCAATGTGCTCAGCACTTTGGCGATTTGATCCGGCGTGAGGCTCGCGTTGATCAAGCCCGCTTCGGTCACCGCCTTCGGCATGCCGTACACCACACAGCTTTCACGGTCCTGTGCGATGATCGGTGCGCCCACTTCATGCAGTTTGCGGGAACCGACCAGGCCGTCATCACCCATGCCGGTGAGTACTGTCGCCAGGCATCGCTTGCCACAGCAATCTGCTGCCGAGTCGAACAGTTCATTCACCGACGGCCGATAAATCGCGTCCGCCGGCTCCGGGCCGACCTTCAGTTGATACTTGCCCACACCCGCCTTGCGCACGCGCGTGTGCAATTCGCCCGGCGACACATACACACAACCACGTTTGATCGGCATGCCATGTTCACCGTGAATCACCGGGGCATGACACACACCATCCAACCGTTCGCTCATCGCTTGCGTGAACAACTTGGGCATGTGCTGCGCGATGACCACCGGCACCGCCAACTCCGCGGGAATCGCTTCGACCAGCGTTTCCAGCACCGGCGGACCACCCGTGCTCGAACCGATCACCACCAGGTCAATGTCCTTCACATTCACCTTGATGCTGTGTGCCGCTTCGTGATGATCCTCATCGTGATGTGCAACAAGCTTGCGCGCAGGACGATGTGCGATTGCCCGCAGTTTTGCCTGCAATTCATCCTCGATATGCACCACGTTCAGCGAAATCTGCGAGCTGTCTTTGGCGATAAAATCGTCCGCCCCCATCCGCAGCGCGCTCAGCGCCGCCGCAGAACCGGCGACCGTCAGACTCGACACCATCAGCACCGCCGCGTCACTGTTACGTTTGATGTGACGCAGGGCCGTCAGGCCGTCCATCTCCGGCATTTCGATATCGAGGGTGATCGCATCCGGTTTCTCCCGGGCAATCACTTCGAGTGCTTCCAAACCATTCTTGGCCTTGGCGACAACTTCCATGTCGTCCGCCGCGTCGATCATGGTGCTGATCGCCCGGCGCATGAAAGCTGAATCGTCGACTACCACGACTCGAATTGGGCGTCCACTTTCGGGCATACAAATATCCCCGGGCAAATCCCATGTTGCATCTACTCCATTGTTCGACGCTTCACCCCACCCGCTTTAGATCGTCCCCACAGGATTCGCCCCCTAAACCGAAACCAAAGCACAGCGCCGGTCCGGATGAATCACGATGCCCCTTGCACCTGCGGCCTGGCCAACCCCAAAAAATTCGCCAACATCATCGGACCTTCCGTCGTGAGAAAACTCTCCGGATGAAACTGCACGCCCTCCAGCGGTGCCTCATCCCACTGACGGCGAATACCCATCACTTCACCCTCTTCCGTCCATGCCGTGATTTCCCACTGCTCGGTATCGATCGTCTCGCGCACAATCACCAGGCTGTGATAACGTGTTGCCGTGAACGGGTTGCTCAGACCTTCAAAAATTCCCCGCCCATCGTGATGAATCGGCGACGTCTTGCCGTGCATCAGCCGCTCGTTCCGCGTCACCGTCATCCCGTGGCTGAACCCGATGCACTGATGCCCCAAACACACCCCAAGCAACGGTACCTTACCCGCGAACCGCTGGATGATGTCGTTCGACACCCCACCCTCCGCCGGCGTGCAAGGCCCCGGCGAAACGATCACCCGCTCAGGCCCCATCGCCTCCGCAGCGTCCGCCGTGATCTTGTCGTTCCGCGCCACCTGCAAATCCAGCGACGCATCCAATTCACCAATGCGCTGCACCAGGTTGTATGTGAAGCTGTCGTAATTATCGATGAGCAGAATCATGCTGGCATTGTACCCTCAACACATCTATAGCGCATAAGCCGCGCCGCCGGGACAATGTGTCGGCCATGGGGCAAGTTTGAGTTCATTCACCTTCAACGAGTCGTGACCTGTCAGGTCTCGGCTGGACAAGAATCCGGACCGGCGCGGCGCTTCGGGCCGGCTTGGGGGGAGTGCTGTGCCGAGCATCGCGTTTGGTACTTCTCTGGGCTACCGCTTGAACACCGGCTCAACCGTGGGGGCAAGCTCACGCAGTTCAGCAAGTCCTGCATCGTCGATCGGTTGGAACTGCTCGGCGATTTCCACCGCGAGCCAGAACAGGTCTTCCGCACCGGGCGGGATGGCGGCGGTGATGGGTTGACTGAGCGCAAACCGCAAAGCAAGCGATGCGAGATGTGGGTCGGTCAGCGGTTTGTACCAGCAATTGGCGTACTTGCTTCGCAGCGGGTCGTCTTCGGGCCAGCGCTCACGCGCGAGTGCTTTGAGCGCAAGGATCGACACGCCGCGTTGGGTGGCTTCGGCGATTACCGCATCGCCAAAGTCACCGGCGAAGTAAGCGGCATAGTTGATCGGGAACAACACCGAATCGAAGTCGTATCGCTCCATCGCGACCAGGGCCGCTTCAACACTGTGGGCACTGAAGCCCACATGGCGGATGCGCCCGTCGCGCTTCAGTTCGTTGATGAGCTTCATTACGCCATCGCTGGCGAAGGCGGCATCGACATCGGCATCAAGTTTGGTGATGCCATGCAGTTGATACAGGTCAAAGTAATCGGTGCGTAGGCGTTGGCAGGATCGTTCGAACTCTTCGCGTGCAGGCGCTGCGGTGCGTTGACCGGTTTTACAGGCGAGGAAACAGTCGTTGCGGAACGGCTGGAGCGCCGGGCCGAGGATTTGCTCAGCCGTGCCGTAGCCAGGCGCAACATCATAGTAGTTCACCCCACGTTCCACGGCCTGAGCCACGATGCGATTGGCCTGGTTTTGCGGCAGATCTTTCACCACAATACCGCCCATGCCCACGATGCTGAGCGGCAGTTGATTCGGGCCATATGGGCGACGAGGTAGTGTGGTCGGCATGCGCTACAGCCTTTACAACGTTCCCTTGGTAGAGGGAATTTCATCTCCTGTGATCGCCACCGCTTGCCGCAGTGCGCGGCCGAAGGCCTTGAAGATTGCCTCGGCAATGTGGTGGTTGTTGCTGCCCCAGGGAACTTCGATATGCAGATTCATCTTCGCATTCTGGGCGACGGCGTTGAAGAACTCTTCGATGAGCTGGACATCGAACTTGCCGATGGCCGCCGGGTCTTCCCCAAACGACTGGAACTGTACGCGGAAGACTAATGCCGCACGACCGGAAAGATCCAACGCCACGCGGGCCAGCGATTCATCCATCGGCACCACGGCGTAACCGTAACGTTCGATGCCACGCTTATCACCGACAGCCTGATCGATCGCCTGGCCCAGCACGATGCCGACGTCTTCGACGGTGTGATGATCATCGATGTGTGTATCGCCGGTCGCCTTCACATTCAGGGCCACGCGGCCGTGCTTGCCGATGTGATCGAGCATGTGATCAAGAAACCCGACGCCGGTCTGGTTGGTGTAACTTCCACCGTCGAGGTCGAGGGAAAGGTCGATGTCGGTTTCGTTGGTCTTGCGTTGGATGGAGGCTTTGCGCGGCATGAATCGCTTCCCTTCGGGGCGCGGCTAAACAAGGTTCTTCAGGGCCGCGAGCAGTGCGTTGTTCTCATCGGGGGTGCCGATGCTGATACGCAGCTTATCGCGCAGGCGGTCCTGGTTGAAGTATCGAACGAAGATGTTCTGTTGTTTCAGTTGGTCGTACACCGATTCCGCCCCACCGGCGAAGTCGGTCGGCACGGTAGCCAGTACAAAATTGGCGCTGCTGGGTGGGCAAGTGAGGCCGACTGCAGTGAGTTCGGTGATCATGCGATCACGTTCGGCTCGCACCTTCTGCCATGTTTGGGCGGCAGCATCGCGATGGGTGACCGCGGCACATGCGAGGGCCTGGCTGACCGCATCGGTGTTGTAGCTGTCCTTGGTTTTGGTGGTCATCGCTTCGATGAGCGGCGCGGCACCAATGCCATAGCCGAACCGCAGACCTGCGAGCGAGTAACCCTTGCTGAGCGACCGCAACAGTACCACGTTGTCTGCCTGCATGGCCAGGGCCACCGTATCGTGGGCGATGTCGGAATCGACGAAGTTCACGTAGGCTTCGTCAATGACCAGCACCCCCCGGAAGTGTGATGCAGCCGAGGCCAATACATCGACGTTGTGCAACGTGCCCGATGGCGCGTGCGGGTTCACGATGAACGCCAACCGAGCGCCCGCATCGTTCATCCGCTTGGCGTAATCAGCGGGTAGTGACCAATCGTCGGCCAGCGCCACCGGATGAATCGGCGAATCGTTCACCGCGGCAAGCACTGGGTAAAGCGAGTAACTGGGGTCATCCACGCCGATGGGTTGGCCCGGTTCGCAGAATGTGGTGATGAGCAATCGCAGCAGTTCATCACCGCCGTTGGTGGCGATGATGTTGGCCGGCTTAACGCTGTGCGCTTGGGCAGCCACTTCGCAGAACGGTTGGGCGGTTGGCGGTGGATAGCGACGCAGGCGGTCGGCGGGGAAGTCGCGCAGCGTTTGCATCACCGCATCGCAGGGCGGATACGGATTCTCGTTCGTGTTGAGCTTGACCACATCGGCCGTGTCAGGCTGTTC
>JANQFT010000591.1 GCA_028277685.1 Phycisphaeraceae bacterium | reverse complement strand
GCCCGAGAGGAACTGGAACAGCTCATCGCGCATCTCAACGAGGAAAGCTGCCGCCGGTTCGAGGAAACCTTCAACCAGATTCGCGAAAACTTCGCCGGGCCGAGCGGCATGTTCCGCAAACTGTTCGGCGGCGGCCGGGCGGACCTGGTGCTCATTCCCGATGAAAACGGCCAAACCGACTGGCTGGAATCCGGCGTCGACATCATCGCCAAGCCCCCCGGCAAGGAACCGCAGTCGATCAAACTGCTATCCGGTGGCGAGAAAACGATGGTCGCCGTCGCGTTGCTGATGAGCATCTTCAAGAGTCGGCCGTCGCCGTTCTGTGTGTTGGACGAAGTGGATGCGGCGCTCGACGATGCGAACGTCGAACGCTTCTGCAACGTGGTGCACAGCTTCCTTGATCAGTCGCACTTCATCATCATCACGCACCACAAGCGGACGATGCAGGCGTCGGACCTGATGTACGGCATCACCATGGCCGAACGTGGCTGCAGCCGCCGCGTGGAAGTGCGCTTCGATGATGTGAGCGCCGACGGTAAGATCAGCGACGCCGCGATTAGGAAACAGGAACAGGCCGACGCCGCGCAACAGGAAGAAGAACCCGCCCCATTCGATGAAGCGGTACCATTGGAACCGATCGTCGTGACCGGCATCGCGGATGAGGTCACCGCCCCCGCCCCCGGAAGTGAAAGTCGTGGCGAAGATGCAGAGTCAGACGAAGTCGCCGGCGACGACCCCGACGCCGCACGCAAAGAACGCCTGGCGCAGATACTGGAAGCGCCGGCGGAAGAGTAACGCGCTCAACTTATCGATACTCCTTCAAAGCCCACGTTCAAAGGACGTGGGCTTTTTCAATGGTAAGTCAACCGGAACAGAAGCGGGACCAGTCGGACCCACCGATGGGACCGGTGCGAAGGAGACAGGGCAACAAGCCAGGTAGATCGCACCGCAAGTCAATGCGTTTGTGAGTCAGGAATGAAAAGCCCGAGCAGCGTCGAGGAGAGCCTCGTAGTTTGCCACGGGGATGTAATCGGTCACCCAGTTACCCATACCGACGCAATAACCTGCGCCGGGTTGGCAGACATCCAGTGTTTGCTGGACGCGCTGACGAATCTGTGATGGTTCGGCGCGGGCGACGAAGTCGACATCAATGCCTCCCAGTAACGACACCCGGTCCCCCCATTGCTGCTTCGCTTCAGTCACCGGGACGATGGTGTCTTCGAAGGAATGCTTGGCATCGATACCCACCACGTCAATCAGATCATCCATCAGGGCATCAACCTTGCCGCAGGAATGGAAGAACAGCAATTTGCCGGCATCATGCGCGATCTGGGCGATGCGCCGGTGCCAGGGCAGGAACATCTGACGAATCTGATCCGGGTCCAGCATCGTCGAAGTTTTGTAGCCGAAGTCATCGACAGCATAAATGGCGAACACACAATCGAATTCACAGAGCATACGTGTCAGAGCCACATGAAACTCACCCACGCGTCGTGTGACTTGCTCGCATAGGTCGGGCGCTTCGATGCTGTTAAAGCAGAAACCTTCAAAGCCCATGAGTTCGCGCACCACTTCCCACAACTTGACCACGTGGAAGACACCCATCTCGCCGGCGAGTGTTCTTTGGTAATGTTCCAACTGTGCCGTATCGATCTGAGCGGGGTCTGGCCAGTCATAGGTGTCGATATTCTCAAACGATTGAATGGGGCCGGTGTGCTCTTCGCCCCAGGTGATACCGCGCGAGCCACCCACGGCGTATTCCGCACCCGGCAACCACACACGAAAAGTCTCAAACCCCAACCCACGATAGATCGCCGCTTCACGATCCCACTGTGCGGGTGTGTGTTCATCGGTGGTGGGCGTATTACTCAGTTGATGTCGCGCGCGTAATGCTTCCTGAACGTTGGGCGCGATACCGTGTTCAAAGTGGAAGACGCGCGGCGGTTCAATCTCGCGCATCAAGACGCGCCGCAATGTGGACAAATCCGGTTTGGGGGCAGGAAGCATGGGGCACTCACACACGTATCAGGAATGAACAGCCTGGACGACCTGCCGGCAGGCATCGAGCATCAGGCCGACATCAACCGAGTAGCCCAGATACTGAACGCCTAGATCACGATACTGCCGGGTAGCTTGAACAGATTCAGTA
>JANQFT010000584.1 GCA_028277685.1 Phycisphaeraceae bacterium | reverse complement strand
CAACAGCCTGGGCAAACCCGTTCATGTGACGGGCGTGGCGGTGCCATCGGAACCGGTTGGCGGTAACGGGGCGGCAGGCGGTCAGGAAGATGTGGCCGGCGGCAACGGTAACGGAAGTTGCGCCGGTGGTTGCTGGCGAAGGCCGTGGAGTCAGCAGGTGCAAAGTCACTGGTTGCAAGCGTTCTACAACATCGCGCTGAGCAAACCGTTCATCGAGTCGGTGACGTGGCTTGACCTGGCGGATCATGAACACAGCGACATGCCGAACTGCGGTTTGGCGGCGTCGAACCTGAAGACGAAGCAGGCGTTCCACCGGATCGCCACGCTGCGGAAAGGCTTGCATGCCGAAACAGGAAATCGAAACCGAGCAGCCGGCCGACGGCCGAAATAGTTTCACGCCACCTCCCGCGGCGACGGTGCTGCTGTTTCCCGCGATGGCGCTCTTGCTGGTGTGTGTGTTGCCCTTGGTGATGGGTTGGCTGCCGCGCGATGGGCAAGTGACTTCGCCGCCTGTGTATCAGATTGACATCAACACGACTGACCACGCAACCCTTCAGTTGTTGCCGGGGGTTGGGCCGGCGTTGGCAGACCGCATCATCATGGAACGAGAAGAAGAACCGTTCGCATCCGTGGATGACCTTCGGCGTGTGAACGGGATCGGACAAGTGGTGGCGGGTCGATTGGCAAACCATGTGCGATGTGGCCCTGCATCGCCCTAAGGCCGTTTCGGGTGGCGCATCTTAGATAATAATTGTGCGCTAAGCGTGTAGAAGACTGTGGCAGTGGGTGGCATATTAGGCGTGGTACTGGTGGCCACATGTTGCCAGTGCCCTGCCTCGTGGGCACGCCTGTGCAGGTGTGACCTTCCGTTCTGCGGGGCGAAGCAAATATTCTCAGAACGAGCATTGCTCGGGCATATCAGGTTGGAGGCTGTCCTATGAACCGGACCAGCGGGCGCTATGCATTTACCCTGGTTGAACTGTTGGTGGTGGTGGCCATTATCGCCTTGTTGATTTCCGTGTTGCTACCGGCGCTGAACAAGGCACGTGAAGTGGCCGCGGGCACCGTTTGCATGGCCAACATGCGACAGTTGAATATTTACAACGGGTCCTATCAATCCGATTGGCAGGACTACGGCCTGATCAGCCTCAACTGGGGACGCAACGGCTCCACACCCGCCAAGCGTAACGTACGCGGTGCATGGTCATGGAACCTGGCGAAGTACCTGGGTTACGATGATTACATGGGGCCATCACACCTGAACAACATCAGGTTCTGTGCCCAGCTTGGTGCCTATCAGAACTGGAAGGAGAAAGACAACAACCATGGCTACTCTTATCCATTGAGTATTGGTCATGGCAAGCTGCACAACAATGCCACCGCAACCAATCTTATCTGGAAGCACAGTACGCAACTCGGTGAACTGGAATTCGTGCCGCGTAAGAATTACCAGTGGCCATCACCTTCCACCACGCCGACCTTCTTCGATGGCAAGCAGGGTAACGACCCACGTGCGCCCAAGCCTTATTGGGATCATGGTTCGTACTTCTATCGGCCGTGGCACAAGAACAGCACGCTTCGCCCGGACATTCATCTTGGCACGGCCAACTTCGCCTACTTTGATGGTCATGTCAGTATCGTTCCTGATCGCGGCAACGGCGAAGATTACGCCAACGATATGGCATGGTTCATCCACCACCCGTAAGCTCAGTGTGCGTGGCCATACAGACCAAACGAAAAAGCGGCCGTCCGAAGATGGCCGCTTGGGGATTTCATCTGTTGTGGCACTAAGCCGCAAGCGGCTTACTTGATGAACATCATCTCCTGGTACGTCGGCAGCGGCCAGAGGTCGTCGGCGACGAACTCTTCCAGGCGGTCGGCCACTTCACGCACGGCATTCATCGCGGGGATGGCATCATCACGCATGTATTCAGCGTGGGCCAACGTGGTGCGGAAGCTTTCCTTGGTCAACACGCCTTCCAACGCTGTCAGGTTGTCCTGCAGCTTCTTCACCAGGTCGGTCACGATGTCCAGCGTATCGGTGTCAAACTCGTAGCCCACGGCCTTGAGGTTCGCGCACGTCTGGGCGAGTTGGTCCTGGTGACGTATCGCGGCGGGGAACACCATCGTGCGACCCATCTCGAGGGTGAGCTTTGCTTCGATGTTGATGTCCATCACGTAGCGTTCGAGATAGATTTCCTGGCGGCTTTCGATCTCACGCTTGCTCAGCACCTTGAACTTCTTGAAGGTGGCGACGACATCCTTGTCGGTCAGCGTAGCCAGCGCTTCGGGGGTTTGACGAAGGTTGGGCAGGCCGCGCTTCTCTTCGGCTTCCTTATGCCATGCCTCGGAATAGTTGTCACCGTTGAAGATGATCTGGCTGTGCTCTTTCATGATGTCCTGGACCAGCTTCTGCACGGCTGGGCCGATCTTCTTCGGGTCGCCCTTGGTGCTCTTCTCCAGTTCGGTGGCACAGTAGTCCAGCGAGTCGGAGACGATGGTGTTCAGTGCGACCAGTGGGCCGGCGATCGACTGACTGGAACCAACGGCACGGAATTCAAACTTGTTACCGGTGAAGGCGAACGGGCTGGTGCGGTTGCGGTCTCCAGCGTGCTTGGGCAGATGCGGCAGCACATCCACGCCCACCTTCATGGAACCAGCCTGCTTGCTGGATTTGGCGGTGCCCTTCTTGGCGATCTGCTCGAACACATCGGCGAGTTGCTCACCGAGGTAAACCGACAGGATGGCCGGCGGGGCTTCGTTGGCGCCAAGGCGGTGGTCGTTACCCGCATGAGCGATGACCGCACGCAGCAGCTTGCTGTATTTGTGGACCGCGCGAATCACCGCCGCGCAGAACACGAGGAACTGAGCGTTTTCGTGCGGGGTGTCGCCCGGCTCAAGCAGGTTGCCCTGCGTGCTGTTGCCCAGCGACCAGTTCAGGTGCTTGCCTGAACCGTTCATGCCGGCGAACGGCTTCTCGTGGGGCAGGCATTCCAGGCCGTACTTCTTGGCCACGCGCTTCATCATCAACATGACCATCTGCTGGTGGTCGGTGGCGACGTTGGCATCTTCGTAAACCGGAGCCAGTTCGTACTGGCTGGGTGCGACTTCGTTGTGACGCGTCTTGATGGGAACACCGAGTTTGATCAGTTCACGCTCGGTTTCGAGCATGCAGGCAAGCACGCGCTCGGGAATCGCACCGAAGTATTGATCGTCCAGTTCCTGACCCTTCGGCGGAGCAGCGCCGAGCAACGTGCGGCCGGCGTTGACCAGGTCCGGGCGGGCGAAGAAGAAGTTGCGGTCGATGAGGAAGTATTCCTGCTCGGGACCACCGGATGCCTTGACACGGGTGATGTTCTCATGGCCGAACAACTCGAGGATGCGACGAGCCTGCACGTCGAGTGCCTGCATCGAACGCAGCACGGGGGTCTTCTTATCGAGGGCTTCGCCGGTCCAACTGACGAACGCGGTGGGAATGCACAGCGTGGTGCCGTTGGGGTTCTCAAGGATGTAGGCCGGGCTGGTCACGTCCCATGCGGTGTAGCCGCGGGCTTCGAACGTGGCGCGGATGCCGCCACTGGGGAAGCTGGACGCATCGGGTTCGCCTTGGATGAGCTGCGCGCCGGTGAATTCGCTGAGTGCGCCGCCTTCGTAATCGGGGCTGAGGAAGCTGTCGTGTTTTTCCGCCGTAGCGCCGGTCAGCGGGAAGAACACGTGGGTGTAGTGGGTGGCACCCTTTTCGATGGCCCAGTCCTTCATCACCGAAGCGACGACATCAGCGATGGATTCATCGATCGCTTCGCCCGCATCGATGGTCTTTTGCAGCGACTTGAACACTGCCTTGGGCAGACGTTCTTTCATGGTAGCGATGCTGAAGACATTCGACCCGAACACCTCGCTGGCGGCCTGGTCGCGGAAGTTCAGCGGTTCGCTGATGGGCTTGTAGTTGGTGACGGCGTTGATGGCTTGAAGCCGTGCTTGACTACCGCTCATGACGGGTGCTCCTGACGAGTGTCTGGGCGAGAGGACGATGCCTCCGCGGGGTTAAGATTGTATCGCCGCAGCGACGATTCGCTGCATCCTAAATCATGCGAACAAGGCTGTCATCGAAGCCGCTTGGGCTGCACCCGCCGGATAGACCTTGGGTATCTGACGCCTTCTCAATAGACGCTGTGCAATCGCCATGCCGAATGAACAGGCGATTGGCCCCGCATTTGCCTTCAGGCTTGCATCTCGCATGAATAGAGGCGGTTAATGACCCCGTGCACGGCAACGCGTGACCACAGGGAGGGTCAAGGTGTGCCCGCTTTTTAGGCAGTGGGTGGTGGCGTGGCACAGGTTGCCTAATCTGCGCGCGGTGACTGTGGGATCACAACGGGACAGAAAAGTGCGGGGCGTTTGGCTTCACCCAGGCCGCGTGTGATCTGCACCCATCCCTCGCGACGACCAGCATCAGCATCATTCACAATCAAATTGAATTTGATGCCATCGCGCGTGAGTTGGTCGATGGTCGCGCCCAGCGTCTTTAACGGCAGATCGATTCGGTAGGTCGTGAGACCGTCAGTGCGTTCGACGTTGACTTTGGCTTGTGCCGTGGGGTCGGCCATGCCGGTGGGCGTTCGCCAGCAGTGGGCGGTCACTTCGCCTGTCGAAGTTTGCGCCAGGCCGAGTTCCCACCAACCGGGTTGATGCTGGATCGAAATGCCGAACTGAATGCTGTCCGCCTGCCAGATCTTGCCTGCGGCGTGTGGCTGTTGATGGACATCATCGGTCACGTCTGCGCGGAGTTGCAGTTGATCATCCGTGACCGCCAGCCACACTTTCGCGCTCAGGTCATCCGGTCCGGTCCACACGAGCGATGCAAGTGACGGATCACCTTCAACCAGGCTCACGACCTGTTTGCGGTTCGCCATAGTGAACGTTGCCGGTGTGTTGTCGGATGTGCTTGTGGATGTGGCGATGGCGATCGGAATCGGTACACGCAGTTCGCCCCTGAATGGTGTTCCCACGATTTCATAGCGAAGCTTTGCTTCAACCGGTTCATCGTAAGCAATGCGGCGTGCGTGCGGGTTGGCCTTCACTTTGAGCTTCGATTCGATCGAGTGCAGCTTCCTTACGGTCTGCGCTTGTTTGGTGTTACCTTGCTCCGCTTGCACCGTATCAGGCAGCACCCACTCCAGTTGGAACACCATCTCCACGCCCCAGGGATTATTCAGATCGACTTTCAACGCAACCGGTTGGCCCGGTTGTATCGTCTTGACCACACTTGGCGCAATCAAGCGGGCCACCGGAGTGGGTTCAGCCGGTGGTGCCACGGACTTGATCATGGTCACTTTACGATCAAGCGTGAAGGCCACTACAGAACGATAGGGAGGCGAGGTACGCCCACTGGGTGTTGGTGCATAATCAGTGGTGCCGTGGTAGGCAGGCAGCACTCTCTCATTGCCCATCAGGTCGATCTGCACCACGGGGTGATCGGACCAGACAGCATGCAGACTATCGGGCCGATCGTTGCCTTCGATCCAACCATGCACGACATCATGTTTCTGCCCGCGGCTCAGATTCATAAACTGCCCTGGCGCAGCACCGACATGATGCTTCGTGCCGCGGAGTGTTTTGGCCAGCGTGTTGTAAACCACATAAGCCGCCTTCGGATGGAAGTCATGCTTCAGTAGGCCGTAGTTGTGTTCGGGGTTGGTGGGGTTGGTGCCGCTGTCGCGCAGGTTATACCAGTTGTAGCCCATGGCGTGGAGTTGGCGTGCCAGCAGCAGTTTCTTTGCCAGCGTGATGGCCTGTTCGCGTTCACCCAGCGTGGTTGAGTGCATGGCCGTCTCGTTGAACCATATGGGCTTACCGTCGGGCATCGACGCACGAAGCCCGGGCAGATACTTCGATGTCAATCGATTGAAAACATCAAACGTGCCATGCTGATGGACCGCGTAGATATCGAATGCATCGTGTGCCTCGGCCAACACACGTTGATGCATCTTCGGGTTGAGTTTCTTCCCCGGGTGTCCGCCGAAACCTGACATGCCGCCGCACAACACCTGCGCGTTGGGATCTACCTGTTTGATGGCTGCGTAACTCAATCGCAGCATTTCGATGTACTCATCCGTCGTGCCACGCCAGAAGTGACTGAGGTCCGGCTCGTTCCATATTTCCCAGAATCTGATGCGGCCGCGGTAACGCTCAGCACATTTGCCGGTGAAGGTGGCGTAGTCGTTCGGATCAACCGGGGGATAAAACTGAAACTGCCAGCCGGGTTTGGCTCGCGCTTCATCCGACACGGCCCACTTCGCCGCCAATCCCAGATCGGGAGCTAATTCAACGTGGTACTTCTCAGCCAGTGCGACAATACGATCCGCGCGTTTGAAGTTCCACTTGCCACGTTGCGGGTTGATCGCCCCCCAGGGCACGAACGAACGCAACACCTTCGCACCCACTAACGCCGAGGCCATCACTTCCCGCTCGGCGATATCATCGGAGTAGCGACTGCTGTGCTGGCACATGCCGAAAATGAATTGCCGCGGGTCTGCCTTCTCAAGTGTCGGGCCTGCCGGTTGCATCACGGCATATGACGATTCGCCTGTTCTCACAAAACCATCCGCGGCGACCAGCTTCCATGTGACCCAGCGAATGCCAAGTTGTTTGTTGTCATCCGGCACAACAATGCTCTGGTTGGCATTGGGGCCTATGCTCAGCAATTGCGTTGATTCTTCTGACTGGCCGTTGAAGTACTTCGTGGTGATCGTGATATCCCCGTGGAGAGAACGGCCGAAGGTGTTGACAATGTTCAGCTCCGCCCGATGCGGCTGGTCGGGAATAACCAACACGATGGGGTGGCCCGTGGTCAGGTCAGCGTCGATAAACTCCAATGCGTGTCGGCGTTGGTGTGCCGTGGCGTGATGAAAGTGAAGGGTCGTTGTGCCCTTCCCCTCAAGCTTCAGGTTGAGCGACCAGAGTTGCAGTTCACCATTCGGTTTGCGATTACCATCGCCACCCCACGCGTGAACGACTGGTTTGCTCAAGTCCCACGTATACGTATGTCGGCCGGGCTTCAGTTTCTGCCTGGTGAAGATCAAACCCTCGCCAGTGTGGTCGGTGAACACCGGTGACAGATCAACGGCGTTACCCTCTGCCAACTCAATGTCCAGTGTGATGGTTTGCAGGCCGGCAAAACGCTTTGTTGATTTGATGGTCGGGCTGTAGGCTGCGTAGTGGCGCTGATGTTCTTTTGGGGCAAACTTAAGCGTGAATGCGTTAGGTTGCATGCGAGTTGTGAACGGCCGATCGCCCCAGGCATCAAGCCAATGCACGGTCCAATGCTCAGGCTCAGCAAACTCCCAAAGCTCAAGTTGTTGGGTGAACCACCCTGAAGAATTTTCAGACTGACCGGCATGCGTGCGGGCAAAGTTGGTCAGCAACATGCACAGGGCGACGAGGAGATATAGTCGCATCGTGAGCAATCCATCAGTTGAAAGTACAGAGATAATCTACGGGATCGTGACGCCGGGACCATTCAGCCCCCACTTGATCAAACCACTGTTGGTACTCAAGTCGTCTTTGCGGTTGAGTGCTTCGCTGTGTTGGTCGAACATCAGAACGTTGGCGATTTCACCATCACCGTGATAACTGTGATAGTCATTGCCGTTGTTGTAATGTTGGGTGAGGTGGTAGCGTGCATCGTTGCGGCCCTGGCTACCCCACCAATGGCTGTCAAGCACATTGACTAGCGCAGCCGGCGAGCCGACGAAACCCTCAACCACCTTTGCGGGTTCAACGAATTGGAACGAACGAGGCAGGTAAATCCGCTGGTCGGGATTGTATCCTCCGAACGTACCATTACCGTTGTTGATCGCGTAAGACAAAAAGGTGTCCGCTTGCGGGTTACGATCATCGCGCCACGGTGGTTCGGCGCTGTCCATTGGGCATTGGTAGATACTCACGGGGACGATCGGGCCGGTTTCGTTTTCATCCGCACCAACGTACGGGCGCAACACATGGTTCCATGAACGTCCGTTTAGCGCTTTGATCGGCGGCATGAATCCGCGGCCTTCACTGGCGCTGTATGCTTCCAACGCGATGCCAATCTGATGGAGCTGCGCCTTGCAGGCTGTGTCTCGTGCCACATCGCGCGCCTTGTTCAACGCCGGCAACAGAATGCTGATCAGCAAAGCGATAATGGCGACAACCACCAATAGCTCGACTAGCGTGAATGCGCGACGGTTCATAGTTGCACCTGCCGTTCCCGGATGACGGCGGCGCGGCCCCGGGAGGAGGAGGGCCCGGGGCTCATGCCACCTTCAACATATCGACCAGTTAACCACGTCGTTTGACTGTCAGCACCGCGCCCAAACCCAGCAGTGCCATCGTGGCCGGTTCGGGAATGGGCGTGGTCTGAATAATGATGTTGTCCACGATCTGTGAGGGATCACTGCTGGCAGCGCCGGTGTTCGCCCCGTTATTCAGTAGCAGTGTATCGACCGAACCATCGATCAAACGCGTATTCCAGTTGACGGTGGCGGTGTCGGCAGCGTTCGCCAAGTTGGTGATGGTGATGGTGCCGTTGTCGCGCGGTGCGCTCAGGTCGATTTCGAAACTGAAGCGATAGGTATCGCCCAGGTTCATGGTCAGCGCGTTCTGCGTGGCCACACCTTCCCAGATACCCGCGCCGACCGGCGTGCCGTTACCGCCTTTCACCTGCACGACACCGCTGCCGAGGATGTTGATGTCAAGCACGGATGCTGGGCCGGTGCCTCCATCAGTGATTTGGATGGCCAGGTTCGACCGCGCTCCGACCGTCACAGCAAGTGCTGTCACATCGATCTGCCCGTAGATCACGCCGCTGCTGGTGGTGGCGAACGTGTTGGTTGCGCGCGGACCATTGAAGTTGGTAGTGCTGTTATCGGTGAATTGCAGCGCTTGATTACCGCCGCCCTGGTCAATCACTTCGGCTATCTGGTCGGGTGCAGCAGGCACGGCTACCAGCAGGTCATCGGTGGTGACGCCGCCGTTGTTGATGGTGGTGCCGTCGGCGTAAGCGCCAAGGGTAGCGCTGTCGAAATCGGTGGCGAAAAGTGTTGCTGCCGAGGCGGTCGAGGCAACGCTCAGCAGGGCGATGCAAACAACGGTTATCAGGTTCTTCATGTCATTCTCCTTTCGATGTGTCTGCTCTCTCACGGTGACTGATTACTGTGGCGCTACAGCGCCATGGGTTTGTGTTTGCTCGTGTTCGAAGATGGGCGGCAGCAGATGACGTGGCTCCAGGTTCTCGCCATGTCGTTGTTGATCGATGATCTGCCGACAGAGGTCGAGGGTGGCCACCGCATCGAAGCCCAGCCGCAAGACAGGCAGCACGGTGGTGGCTTCGGCGGGCCAGTTGCAGTGGGCGACAATCGACAAGTCATCTGGCACTCGCACGTTCTGGGTGATCAACCCGCTCAGCGCAGGTGAAACCAG
>JANQFT010000550.1 GCA_028277685.1 Phycisphaeraceae bacterium | reverse complement strand
AAGATGCGGACATCTTTGCCGTGATGCGCTCGGGCGATCTGCTGGTGCATCATCCCTTTGAATGTTTCAGTGCCTCGGTGGAGCGCATGATCGCCAAGGCGGCGCTCGATCCCAAAGTTCTCGCGATCAAACTCACGCTGTACCGCATCGGCGACAGCCGCACGTTGATGAACAGCCTCATCCGCGCGGCCGAATCGGGTAAGCAGGTGGTCTGCCTGGTCGAACTGAAAGCCCGCTTCGATGAACAGCGCAACATTTATTGGGCGCAGGAACTTGAACGGGCGGGTGTGCATGTGGTGTATGGCATCGTGGGGTTGAAAACGCATACCAAGCTGTCGCTGATCGTGCGGCAGGAAAGCGATGGCGTGCGCTGTTACGCGCACATCGGCACCGGTAACTACAACGTGCAAACCGCGCGGCTGTACACCGACTTCGGTCTGTTCACCTGCCGCCCCGAACTGACTTCCGAAGTGGTCGAACTGTTCCATTACCTGACCGGCCGTTCGATGAAAAGTGAATATGAAGAACTGCTCGTCGCCCCGGTGACCATGCGGCGCAGATTCATGGCGATGATCGATCAGGAAGTCGAAAATCACAAAGCAGGTAAACCCTCGGGCATCATCGCGAAGATGAACAGCCTGGAAGACCGCAAGGTCATTCGCGCGTTGTATGCCGCTTCGCAGGCCGGGGTGAAAATCACCCTGATCGTGCGCGGGTTCTGCTGCCTGCGTCCGGGTGTGCCTGGTTTGAGTGAGAACATCACCGTCACCAGTGTGATTGGCCGCTTCCTCGAACACTCGCGCGTGTTCTACTTCCGAAGTGGCGCTGAAAGTGAAGTTGATGGCAAGTTCTTCATCGGTTCAGCCGACTGGATGTTCCGCAACCTCACCCACCGCGTGGAACTGATCACGCCGATCGAAGACGACGTGGCCCGGGCGAAATTGTGGCAGGTGATTCAGGTGCTGCTGAGCGATCAGCGCCAGGCGTGGGATATGGATGGTGATGGTCAATACACCCAGCGCCAACCCACCGATCCTGTCACCCAGGTTGGCACCCACATGCAGTTGATGCGCGACACCCTACGCATGACCGGGCGCGTGACCGGCACCAACGACAACGAGCCGCACGAAGACTAGTAACGCAGAAAGAACAGCCATGAGTGTGACCCCAAGAGACTTCTACGGCGCCAGCGTGTTGGTCAGGCACGTTGATGCCTTGGCGGCACAAATTCCCGGCGTGCGCCAAGCCGAAGATGCCGAGCGCATTCACAAGATGCGTGTGGCCTCCCGCAGACTGCGCACCGCGTTGAATCTGTTTGGCGATGTGCTGCCGGCGCGCAAGCTTAAGAAGTGGACCAAGCGCGTGAAGAAGGTCACCCGTGCCCTAGGGGCAGCCCGCGATACCGATGTGCAGGTTGAATTTCTTGATCAGTTCATTACGAACCTTCCCGCTGAAATGCGCAGTGAAGTACGACCCGGTTTAACTCGTTTACTACTTCGCCTGCGTCAGAAGCGCAACGACCTGCAGGCCGGCGTCCTGCGGTCGATGGATCGACTTGAATCCAGCGGTGTCGTACGTGAAATGCAACAGGTCTTGCGCCAGACTCAAGTTGAAGCTCGCACCGATAAGGTCGAGCCACATTCAGAGAAACTGCTTGCCGAAGCGCGGCAACTCATCGCCCGGCGTCGTGAACAATTGCTTATCTTTGAACCTTACGTGCATCAGGCGGAACAGGTCGAGCAGCATCACGACATGCGTATCGCCGCGAAATACCTGCGGTACACCCTGGAAGCGTATGCGGAGTTGTTCGATTGCAGCCTGAAGGAACCACTTGCTCTGGTGCGCGAAGCACAAGGTCAACTCGGGGCGATTCACGATGCTGATATCTGGATCGATCATCTGCCGCGGTTCATGGAAGAAGAAAAGCATCGCTTCCATGAATTCTTCGGCCACGGCCGCGGCATGGCGCGACTCACGCCCGGCCTGGAGTACCTGCGCAACGAACGCATCGAAGCCCGACGCAAGCTGCATCAGTTGTTCATTGAGTTCTGGGATCAATCCGTCGCAGAGGACCAGTGGAACAAACTGACGACCATTGTGATCGGCCCAACCATCGAAACGGTCGACACCATCCTTACGCCGCTACCTGCTGATGACGACGATGGTGACGATGTCTGACTCTACCGCAGGCGTGAATTCGTATGACCTTGATCCACAGCGCGACCCGCGCCTGTTGCCGGTGTTCAAATTGGCGCGCGGTTGCTCCTATGAAGTGGGGCACAGCCATCAAGTGGCGCGCATCGCGCTGCGGTTATTCGATCAGATGACCAACCTGCACGGGATGGACGACCACGATCGTTTTCGACTCACTGCGGCCGGCATCCTGCATGACATCGGCTGGATGGAAGGGCAGAAGGGTCACCACAAAACGGCGCTGCGCTACATCGTTACGTCGGCTGAGTTGCCGTGGAACCGTGCAGAGCGGCGCATCATCGGATGCGTGGCGCGTTATCATCGCAAGGCGTTGCCGAAGATTTCGCACGAGCATTTCGGGTCATTGCTGCCGGCCGAGCGTGAAACGGTGGTGAAATTGGCGGCATTCCTGCGCTTGGCCGATGGCATGGATCGCACGCATTGCGACGTGGTGCGCGATCTGCATTGCGTGCTGGACGATACACAGGTGGATGTGCATATCGACGCAGAGGGTCGCGCCGCCGCCGAACGTGCCGTGGCCGAGCGGAAAAGCGACCTGTTCGAACAAACCTACCAACGGCAAATCGCGTTGCATTGGAACACCGTGGTGATGTGATCCACCTGAGTGTTGGCGAGCGCGGGGGCAGTTTGCCGATAATTCTTCAAGCGGCCTGTTCGGCGTATGTCTGTCGCGTTGGGTTGATCAATTCATCAACGGAACACAGCATGCTGGACGACCTGAAAGAAGCCGTCTGCCAAGCGAACCACCAACTGGTAGCCCGGGGTCTGATTTCCATGCCCTGGGCCGGGGTGAGTGGCATCACCGACAATCGCAATGCCTTTGTGATCAACGCGGCCGATGTGGCGTGTGATCGACTGCGGCCGACCAACATGGTGGTGATTGACATGGAAGGTAACGTGGTGGAAGGTGATCATCCGCCCGCCACCTGCGCCCCGACGCATCTGATTCTCTATAAAGCGTTCGAACAGGTGGGTGGCGTGGTAAACACGCAATCGCCCAAGGCCACCGCGTTCGCCCAGGCGCGGCGGGTCATTCCCTGCTTTGGCAGTGCACACGCCCGTTACTTCCACGGCCCGATCCCCCTGACCCGGCCACCCAACAAACGCGAACCCACCGAAGCCTACGAAGCCTACACCGGGTATTCGATCGTGGAGTGCTCCAAAGACCGCGATCCGCTGGCCACGCCCGCAGCATTAGCCGCTGGCCAGGGACCGTTCGCGTGGGGCCGCCATGCCATGGACGCCGTGGACAATGCAGCGGCGTTGGAAGCCGTGGCATCGATGGCAGTCGATACCTTCCTGCTGGACGACCGTACAGCTACGCTGGAACGCTACGTCATCGATGTGCATTACCAGCTTCGTCATGGCGCAGTCCCGCCGGT
>JANQFT010000489.1 GCA_028277685.1 Phycisphaeraceae bacterium | reverse complement strand
CTGGTGCAGGGCAATCTCGATTGCCCTGCACCAGCTTCAGGTTGTCCGGCCAATCGGGCGCCATCTCACGCAAACGTTCGCCCGCACGTTTGTGCACCGCGACCACCGCGCCCGCGGCCGTATCGAACTGCTGCGTGAGTCGGTTGAAGGATTCGACCATGTCCGGCCAGTTGTGCTTCAGTTCGGCCGGACGCGAACCGGGCAGCAGGGCGATGCGCGGTTTCCCGCCGGGCAACGTCATGCCGTCCCAGTTCAGTTCCTCTTCGCGGAGCGGATGATCGAACACCGGGTGGCCGATGAACCGGGCCTTCACGCCGCGCTCGGCAAACCACGCGGGTTCGAAGGGCAGCAGGCAAAGCACCAGGTCGCTGGCACGTTGGAGTTTCTTCACCCGCCAACTGGCCCAGGCCCAGACCTGCGGTGCGACCAGATGAACGGTTTTGCTGCCCACACCGTCATTGGGTTGGCCCCATCGCCGCTTGACCAGTTTGCAGTACGCCCAGTTGGCGGCAGGTGAATCAGTCGGCACATGCACGGCCACGCGATGGTCATCCAGCCAGGCCTTGAGGCGGCGACGCCACCGCATTTGGCGGCCGATCTCGGCGAAACTGCTCACGCCCATCGTCCCGCGCGAGCAGGTCATCTCGATGATCTCGGCTCCCGCTTCCTGCAAGCGTGGTCCACCGAAAGCATACACCGGCGTGTTGGGTACCAGACGCTTGAGTTCAGCCACCACCGGCGCAGCATGTTCATCGCCGCTGGGTTCGAAGGCGGTGAACAGGATGCCGGGAGGCCTGGTGCTGGAGCTTGAGGATTCGGGCATGTGAATACTGCAACGTCTTGGGCAGGTTGTGTCAAACCGGTTCCACATGATAAGTGGTTTGGTCGCGTGTGCAGGTCTAACATCTGCATCATGCAAAGACACGAAGACAACGGCGTGGTTCTGTTATGCGACTTCTGTCACAGCGAATGGGACCAGGTAAAACCGATGATCGAAGGTCATCACGGTTCGATCATCTGCCTGGATTGCCTGAAACAGGCGCGGGCCGGTTCGCACGGCGGGCTGGTACCGTTCAAGTGCAGCATGTGCCTGCGCGAACCGCTGCCGACCAAGATGCTGCACTGGGAAAAGAACGGCGCCATCATCTGTGGCGACTGCATCAAACAGGCAGCCAAAGCATTCGCCAAAGACCCGGACACAGATTTCACGGATGATTGATGATACCTGCCCGTAGGTCCGGGCCTGCCCGGACAGTTCGTGTGAACTCAGGTATTGAAACAAGTGTCCAGGCAGGCCCGGACCTACGGGATGATGTTTGCCTTGCGGCAGAATGAAGCAAGGTCAGCCCAGTATCGTTCGCCGGTCAGGGGGAAGTCGTTGTGGTCGCAGTCGTAAGTCGACAGCGTGCTGTTCGGCGCGGCGGCGTGAAGCTTCTCGGCATGGCGATAGGGAATGATGCTGTCGTGTTTGCCGTGCAGGATGAGCGTTGGCCCTTGGTAGTTCCGCACGACCGATTCGTTATCGAACGGATCGGAGACAAACGGTGGAAGCAACCCGAAGCGCAGGGCGATATCCGTCACGCTGGTGAACGTGGATTGGAGGATGAGTGCCGCGGGCGGACGTTCAGCCGCGAGCGCACACACCACGCCGCCGCCGACACTGCGACCGTGAAAGACAATGCGGTCAGCATCAACATCATCCCGGCTGGTCAGCCAGTCGTAACCGGCGATGAAGTCTTCAGTGATGGTGGCTTGCGAAGGTTTGCCCTCGGAGCGGCCGTAGCCACGGTACTCGATGAGCATGACGCTGATGCCCAGTGCCCGGTAAGGCGCGAGGTATTCAGGCCAGATGTCGATCAGTTCCGCATTGCCGTGGGCGAAGATGACCGCGGGTTGGGGTTGATCGGCCGCCGCACCATCGCCGGGCATGAACCACGCTTCGGTGGTGCCCGCATCGGTATTGATGCTGTGCTTGATCAGCCCGGGAATGGTCGGGTTGGGGTTCTGCAGGTTGGAGGGAATCGCGAAGGTTGGGAAAAGCATCTTGCGTTGCAGACCGCAGCCGACCAGTTGCCAACAGACCGCCACGAGCAGCAGAATCACGAGGATGCTGGTCATGAATCGCCGCGAACGTGAAGGTGCATTCATCGCGGATCGGAGTTTACACCAAGGCGCCGGCTGCTGCGAGGGCTGCGTCGTAGTTCGGTTCGGCTGCGACTTCCTTGACCAGTTCGTGGTAAGCGAGTTGGCCATCGGCATCGATCACGCTGACCGAACGCGCGAGCAGACCGAGTTCCTTGATGCGAAGGCCCCAGGTGGTGCCGAAGCTGTGGTCGGCGTAATCGCTGAGGGTTTCCACCCGTTCCACGCCCGCCGCGCCGCACCAACGCTTCTGGGCGAACGGCAGGTCGACGCTGACCGTGAGCACCACGATGTTGTCCGAGAGTTTCGTGGCCGCTTCGTTGAAGTGGCGGGTCATGGTGTCGCAGACGCTGGTATCCAGCGAGGGCACCGTGGCCAGCACCACCACTTTGCCGCCGTAGTCGGCAAGCGTTTTCGGAGAAAGATCGTTCGCCACCAATGTGAAGTTCGGGGCAGGCTTGCCCACGGCAAGTTCCTCACCCAGTAAGGTCATCGGCGAACCCTTGAACGTAACCGCGCCCTGGCGAATCGTCATGGCCCATTCTCCTGGTTGGTGGTCTCGTGGTTAAATGGCTGCATGGGAAGCTGACCATTTAACCGAACTGCTCAATAAGGATAGACTGCCAGCATACGGTAAGACAACTCCGGCGAGGATCAATCGTGAAAAGCTACCGCAAAGAACTCTGGTTCAACACCACGCAAAGGCGTGAGTACATCAACATTACCCGTGAAGTGGATCAGGCTGTCCGAGATAGCGGCGTCAGCGAAGGGTTTTGCCTGGTGAATGCGATGCACATCACCGCCAGCGTCTACATTAATGACGCGGAAAGCGGGTTGATCCAGGATTACGACGATTGGCTGGAAGGTCTCGCCCCCTTCAACCCATCTGGTGATCCCGCTTCAGGCGGCTACCGGCACAACCGCACCGGTGAAGACAACGCCGATGCTCACCTGAAACGACAAGTGATGGGCCGACAGGTCGTGGTCGCCATCACGGAAGGGCAGCTCGACTTTGGCCCATGGGAACAGATCTACTACGCGGAGTTCGATGGTCGACGTCGCAAGCGGGCACTGGTGAAGATCATCGGGGAGTGAGGCAGAAGGCACGCAGGCGGATCAGAGTTTGCATTTAGCGCCGCGGCTTGCCGCGTATTTCACCGATCACTTCGCACACCTCATCGTGTAGGTGGTCGTTGGTGCAAATGATGTTGACGGGGTTTTGGGTGATGTCGAAAGGTGAACCATCAATATTGCTCACCTTGCCCCCGGCTTCGGTGATCATGGGCACGGCGGCAGCGACGTCCCAGGGGTTGAGTTTGTATTCCCAGAAGGCATCGAAGCGGCCGGCGGCGATGTAGGCCAGGTCGAGGCCAGCCGAACCGTAACGGCGGATGCCGCGCACGCGGCGGACCATGGCGCAGAACTCTTCGGTGTTGTTGTGTTCGGCGATGTGTTTGTCGTAGGCGAAGCCGGTGGCGACCATGCTTTGCATGAGTTCGGGGGCAGTGCTGACGGTGAGACGTTGCGGTGGGTTGTTACCTTGGGTCAACCAGGCACCACCATCCGACTTTCCAGGGGTGGGGGTATGAAACAGTTCATCGCGCATGGGGTCGTAGATCACGCCGACGACGGGTTGGTTGAGTTCGTAAAGCGCGATGCAGGTGCAGAAGTGCGGCAGGCCGTGGGCAAAGTTGTTGGTGCCGTCGAGCGGATCGATGTACCAGGTGAACGGATGATCATGATCGCTTTTTCCCGATTCCTCGGCGTGAATGCGATGGTCGGGATACGCATCCCGCAGGCGGGTGATGATGAGCTGCTCGGCACGATGATCGAATTCGGTGACAAGATCGGTTTCGGTGCTCTTCACGTTGTATGTGCGAGCGCCGGCATAACCTTCACGCAGAATGGCGCCGGCGGCGCGGGCAGTGTCGATGGCAAGCGACAAGACGTTTTGCGGATCGATTGAAGTCATGGCGGTATGATAGCGAATGCGGAATGCGGAATGCGGAATGCGGAATGCGGAATGCGGAATGTATCTCCCGTTTAGCGCCGCGGCTTTGCCGCGTTCATGCCTCATGCTTCAAGACTGGAATACCATGCGTGATGATGACCATGTCTGTTTGTGCTTCCGTGTGAGCAAGCGGAAGATCGTGAACTTCCTTCAACGGGAGAAGCCGGCCAGGGCGAGCCAGATCAGCGAATGCCTGTCGGCCGGCACCGGTTGCCAATGGTGCGTGCCGTTCCTGAAAAATCTGCATCAGCAGGTACAGGATGGCGTGGCGACGCCGGACCTGCCGGTGAGTCCTGCGGAGTATGCCGAGCGTCGCGCGAACTATCGTCGCACGGGTGATCGCGAAGATTAGTTTGCTCCCGTGAAGTCAGCGATGGCTTGTTGGTAGTATGGTGTGGCAATGGGGCCTTGGAGGAGCGGATCGCCAACCTGCTTCATCCAGTCGAGTAACCGTGCGTCGAGTTCACGTCGTGTTTCCGCAAGCGCTGGGTCATCGTGCAGATTGTTCATTTCGTGCGGGTCATCATGTAGATCATACAACTCGACGAATGGTGCAGGCTCGTGTTTCACGGGGCCGCCTTCAAGCCCATGCGGGTAGGCCCAGGGCCGACGAGCGCCGAAGTTACGAATCAGCTTGTAACGCTCGGTTCGAACGCAGCGCGGGTCACCATTGTTGGTGAACATGGCGAAGATGGCCTCGCGTTCGTTGGTTCGATCGCCTCGGAGAATCGGGGCAAAGCTTTGCCCCTGCACGTTGGTGGGAATGTCGGCGCCGATCAGTTCAAGCAGCGTTGGCAGTACATCGACGTTACTCACCAGTGAGTCGACAACCTTTCCATCACTCACGTTGCCATGGGGCCATCGCATGATCAAGCCGATCTCGATGCCTGCATCATGGCAAGACCATTTGGCCCGTCGGCCAAATTCAACGCCGTGGTCGACCGTGAAAATGACCAGCGTGTTCTCTTCGAGGTCGTTGTCTTTAAGAGCCTGCAGAATGAGCCCCACGCCATTGTCCGCTTGCTTCAGGTTACCGGCCAGTCCGGCCAGGTGATCGCGTGTCCAATCGTCATCACGAAGGAAAGGCGGAACGACCTGCTGATCGCGGTTGATGGGTTTGGCGCCGCCGTAGTCATAGCGTGTGTGCGTTTCGAAGAAGCCGATCGCTGCGTAGAACGGCGTGTCGGCCTGCTTGAGATTGGGCAAGGCGCTGGCGAAAGTGTTGCCGACTTCAATGGCGGTGGGGCGATGTGCCCCCTCAGTGCAGCGGTGTGTCTGCTTGAAGCTGAGTCGTTGCTCGGGGTACTTGGTTTCGTGTTGGATGTGGAACAGGTGCGTGTCGTATCCGCAGTCGGTCAGCAACTGGGAAAGATGTTGCTCATCATCGTTCATCTCCCACCACCAGGGTTGATGGGCCAGGCCCATCAGGCCGTTGGATTGGGGGTAACGTCCGGTCATCATCGCGCCGCGGCTCGGGCTGCACACGGGGCTGGCGCAGAAACAGTGTTCGAAGCGCACGCCTTCCGCGGCAAGTTGATCGATGTTTGGCGTTTCAACACCGGGGGTGCCGTAGCAGCCGAAGTGTTTGCCGGTGTCGTGCAGGGTGATGATGACGATGTTCGGACGATCCATGTTGCGGTTACCTGTTGCTTACCGTGGTGCCGACCACGTGTCGGTACGGAACGGTGAAGCGGGAAGCTGCGCCGCGTTGTAAAGGTTGCACGGCGGATTGTTACCCCATCCGTACCGCACGGCGACAGGTTTGGCAACTTCGGGTGAACTGACGATGATCGTGTTGCCATCGATTTTTGCGTCGGCCCAGACGAACTTCAGGTCATCTGCGGCGATGGCAAAACCCGTGAGTTTTTCCCCGCGGAAGTTGAGGCCTTCTGCGTGCTTGAAGTGCAGGCGTGCATGTTGTCCTTCGATCGTCATCGATTTGAAGATGGGGCCGCTTGGCACCACATCATGCTTGTACACATCGCCAAGTGCCCACATGGCCAGTCGCTTGCCGACGTCTTGTTTGTTCCGCGGATGGATGTCATCTGCTTCACCAATATCAATGGCGACGGCCAATCCGTTGTGGGGTTGTTGTGCGATCATCAACTGGGCTTCGCGCAGTTCCGCCCAACGGCTTTGGTTATCCGGGTCGGTTTGTGGAGCCTTGAAGTTGGCAAGCTGCACGATACCGAACGGCATGGTCGGGTTGTTCCACAGCGTGCGCCAATCGTTGATCATTGCGGGAAGCAGTTTGCGGTATTGGTTGGCACGCCCGACGTTGGATTCGCCCTGGTACCAGATCACACCACGCAAGGTGTAAGGCGCAATCGGGTGAAGCATGGCGTTGTACAGTACGCCGGCCAGGTGCGGGTTCTTGCGCGGATCACGCGCGACAGGCGATCGCCGATGCCGTTCATGGATGCTTCGTTCGATGTTCATACGCCATTCGCCGGCCAACCTGATGGGATTGGATTTCTGGTAGGTTGTGTGCAGGTACATCTGAAGTGGTTTGCCGTAGATGCCGCCACCGCCGATGCGATCGAACACGCGCACCGCGATGGTGGCTTTGCCTTCGTTCACCAGATCACCCGGCACGGTGTAACGACGCTTCGCGGTCCAGAAGTTTTCTGTTTCCGCTGCGATGCCCCCGATCTTGCGACCGTTGAAGTAGGTGGTGTCGAAGTCATCGATGGGTCCAAGTTGCAGCGTCAACGGTTCACCGGCCCATCTGGCGGGAATGTCGATTTGTTTGCGGAACCAGACGGCGCCGTCGATTTTCAGCCCGGCCTGTTCCCACAGGGTGGGCAGTTGCATCGTTTTCCAGGTCGAGGCATCGAAATCAGGCTTGGCCCATCCTTTGGCTTCGCCTTCGTTGCCGGGATCGCGCAGGGCGTTGTTGGCCAACTCAAATCCATGCTCGGCATGCAGGGCTTCATATTGCGCTCGGGCTTCGGCTCGCGCTTTGGCCCGTTCGCTGTCAGGTTGAGAAAGTTCCGCCTGTTCCGCTTGTGCTGCGCGATAGCGCTGAGCAATGCGGGCGTAATCTTCATCCGATTCAATGGTGGCTAACGATGTCCAGGCTTCGGCTGGCGTTCCTCCCCAACTGCTGTGGATCAGCCCCACGGGCACATTCAGTTCCTGGTGCAGCTTGCGACCAAAGTAGTAACCCACTGCGGAGAATGGGCCAACGGTTTTGGGGGAACATGT
>JANQFT010000485.1 GCA_028277685.1 Phycisphaeraceae bacterium | reverse complement strand
ACGCCTCATACAAAGGTGGCCTTGCCCGGCTCGACGCAGATGCCACCGATTGGGTCGCCGTGCTGACACCCGGTCAGACTTCAACCGAGGATAGCAAGCCTCGCCCCGTCACCGCTGTCGCCGTTCATCCGAAGAACGACCAGCATCTCGTGGTGCTGGCGCGCGGAAAATACAGTGTGAAAGGGCACGGCCACCAGGGGGTGGTTGTTTGGACCAGTCGCGATGGCGGGCAAACCTGGAAGAACCCCGGGAACACCACCGTCGATCGGTCCGGGGTCATCTTCGCGCCTTTTGCCGGGACATGCGCGGTGTTTCTCGATCCGCATCATCCATCCCGTGCGTACTACAACGATGCGTACCAGGTCTGGCGGACGGAAGATGTCTGGGCCGACTCGGTGGCATGGTTGGCCCTCAAAGATGGGCACGAGGAAACGATCTTCCTGGCGGGGGTGTCGCCGACGGAAGGGCCGCGACTGGTCGGGGGTACCGCCGATGTGCGCGGCTTCGTCTACGAAACGAACATCGATGACTACGGCAAGCACCTCAAGTGGCAAAGCGCTGCCCCGGCGACGAATCGCACCGGCTTCGATTTCTGCGAAGCTCAGCCGAACATTGTGTACGCCACCAGCCGCGGCCCCGCGAAGACCGGCAAGATCGGCAGCTCCGGCAGCAAACAGCCCGAATGTGTCGGGGCGGTGTATCGTTCGACCAATGGCGGTAAGTCGTTCAGGCCGGTGACCCAACCCACGATGTTTACCAAAGACTGGACGCGCGAAGCAGGCGGCATGAAGATCGCCGTGTCCGCTGTCGACCCCGATCGTGTCGTTGTATTTCAACGCGATCGTGTGCGCGTCAGTGAGGATGGCGGTAAATCGTGGGCCAAGGTCGGCATCGACCACGAAGATGGTTTCATGCATAACCAGATCGCTTACGATCTGCGCCACATCCTTGCTTCCGACCGAGTCAACGGCGATGTGTTCTATGCCTATCGCTTTACCGACGGTGAATTCTATCGCTCGGAAGATGGCGGCAAGTCGTTCGCCATCGTCAGGGGAGCTTCGAACGATCTGCCGGTTCCACACGATCGCGCAGGGGGCAAGCCTGCAATATACAGTGGCTTGTGGGGTTTGAAGGTTGCCGCGGCACCGGGCATCGAGGGTGAAGTGTGGCTCAGCCTGGCCGGGTCGGGCATCTGGCGATCGGCGGCAGCCCCTGCGACGGGTGCACATCCGACAGATCGCTTCGTTCGTGTGAAGTACTTCGCTGAGCAAGGTCCGACGGCGTTGGCTTTCGGAAAAGCGTTCGCAGATGACGAACCGGCCGCGTTGTACGTGTTCGGCCAGCGTGCTGAAGATGGGCAGTGGGGCGTGTTCTTGTCTCGTGACCTGGGAACCACCTGGCAGCGCATCACCCCGCCGCGCCGCCCTGGCAACTGGGTGCGTTACATGCTGGGCGATCGTCAGGTTGCCGGCACGATCTACATGAACGACAACGCCACCGGCATCGTGACCGCCCAGTTGAAAGCGAAGTGATGCGGGCCATATGGCAACGAAAGAATTGACATCAGTGAGGAAGGGGTGCCACGGAAAGCGGAGCGAAGTCGTCCGTGTTGCTCCGGTCGTCCGCAGCACGGACGACTTCGGCCCGATGGGCCTGCGCTGTCCGTGGCACCCGGCCCATCGGTGATGTGTGGGAGGGCGAAGCTTCCGCCGAGCCGCTTGCGATAGTATGTAGGTCGGGGCCTGCCCCGACATTACCAACATCGTGGGAACTCGTCGGGGCAGGCCCCGACCTACGAACTACGAACTGTGAAGGAGCGGTCGTCGGACCGCAGAAAATGTCGCCATCTTCGTGCGGTTGTGTCGACCGCTACCTCACGGGCGCGGCGCGTGGAGGCCAGTGGGTTCAAACTGACCCATGACCCGATATTTTTCCCGTTTCGTTCTTGCTTTCGTCGCTCTGCGTGATAGATTAAGCGTGTATTCATCGTAGATTTCAGGCTTAAGCATATGGCATCAACCCTCAAGGAAATTGCCGACCACATGGGCGTGAGTCACGTCACGGTGTCGCACGCGTTGCGGGGCACGGGACGAATGGCGGAGGACACCCGTCACCGCATTCAGCAGACGGCCCGGCGCATGGGCTATCGCCCCAACGCCGCCGCCCGCACCATGGCCAGTCGCCAAACCCACAACATCGGCGTGGTCATTCATTCACTGGGTCTGCAATGTGGCGGTTGGCATGCTTACGACACGGTCAGCGGCATCAACAGCATCATCGAGCCGGCCGGCTACACCACTTGCCTGGTGCAGATGCATGATGTGGAGTCCGGCGAAGACGGCATGGCACGGGTCTTCCGGGAGCAGGCGCTTGACGGCATGATTGTGCATGCCGCTTTGCTGCCTCGGGCACGCCATCATCTGGGAGAGTTGTCCGACAGCATCATCTGGTGCGATGCCGGGCTGCAGGAATCAACCAATTGCGTCTGGCGCGATGAAGTGCAGGCCGGTCGGCTGGTCGCGAATGCGGTAGCGGAAGCGGGCTACCGCAAGGCCCTGGTTGTCAGCGGTGAGTCTCATTCAGAGCGTCCGTATCGACACGGTCATCAGCGCGAAGCGGGTTTGCGCGATGGCTTTGAACGTGCGGGTGTGGCCATGCAATGTGTTCGCATTGAGAGTGGGAATGCGGCGCATCTGCAGATGATCATTGATCAGATGCATCCTGATGTGGCAGTGGTGGCGGCTGACTACAGCCACGTTGAACCGATCGCGCTGATGTTTCCATCGGCCGGTTGGTCGCCGGGCGTGCATTTTGCGTTGGCGTGCTGCGATGACCGCTCGTGGTTTGCCGTTCATTGGCGCAACCTCAGCCGTGCGCGGTTCAATCGTTACAAAATGGGCCAGCAGGCAGCCAACATGATGCTGCAGCGCATGAGCAGTCATGAACGCAGTGTGGAAAGCCACATCGAATTACCCGCGTGGTACCCGGGGCATGTCAAGGAATTATCCATCCCGCCCACCCTGGTACCCAGAGAGAAACTGATTGGTCGCTAGATATTCATTCTGAGTGGAGGACCATCATGATGCGATTGGGCTATGTATTCGCCGCCATGCTGTTGCTTGTGGTTTGTGTCACGTCGACCCACGCCACCATCATTGCTCCGTACAGCCAGACCTTTGAAGAGGGCACCACTCTTGCGCAGGCTGGTTTCAGTTTGCACGATGCCAGTGATGGCTCGGTGGCCATTTCAGGTGGCGTACTCACTTTCACCCGCACCGGGGCGACCCCCATCATGCTGGGCGGGCACATCAAAGACACCAACGATAATCACCTGACCCACTTCATCGTGGAATTTGATTTTCAAATCACCAGCGGCACGCGGATGAGCATGATGATGAGCGACTACGGCAACGGTGGAACTTACGTCCGTATGACCGCCAGAACCGACACCGGCAGGATCGCAGCCCATGCAGGCAACTTCTCCAATAACTGGGATGGCTCGCAACTCACCCATATCAAGGTGGAAGTCGACCTGGCAAACCAATGGTGGTCAGGCTGGGTGAATGGCGTGCAGGGCGTGAACGAAGGTTCGCTCGGGGGCAATGGCACCGACCCATTGGTCATCAAAGACTTCCGTTTCCAGATGGACAACAACGGCTCATTCATCCTGGACAACCTGACCGTCACCGAAGTACCCGAGCCGGCGTCGATGGTGTTGATGGGACTTGGCGGCCTGTTGCTCGCGCGTCGTCGTGCATCGTGCATGGATAACCATATGGCAGATTGAACCTGTGAGGGCAACAAGAGGAGAAACGCATGAAAACGTCAATGACCTGCCTGCTACTGATCGTCTTCGCCTGGGTCAGCGTCAGTTCGGCGGCCACGATTCTGGATGTTTCATTTGGTGACACCACCGGCGGGCTCACGCTTGCGCCGGATGTCGGATCAGGGCCAACAGCAACCACGGGTGAATTCATCACCGTGGCAGATACGAATGATGTTTTCGGTGCAGGTGCTGCGAATGGTGTGTTGCAAGTCCGTAAGACGGGCAGCAACGGTTCGGGCCGGTACACCCCCACCAGTAATGCGCAATGGGGCAGCGTTTCGTTTGATGTGTACGAGTTCGGTAACACGACGAGCTACCTGCAGATCACCCTCAAAGGACCGGACCAGGAAATACGCTTTGAGAATGGTGATGTCTCGCGCGGTGTGGCCACGGCCAACGATGTGTACGATGTGGGCGAAGCGTTCCATGTCGATATTCTTTTCAACACCGATGAGAGCAGCGCGAAAACGAGTGACGGCATCACAGTCAACGCCAGCCGTCTGGAGTTGTACATCAATGGCACGTGGGTTTCGGGTAAGAGCCTGGGCACGAAGAGCAACTTCTGGCGCTTCGATCCGAAAACGCCTGCCGGCACATCCGGTTTTCTGCTGGATAATGTTCAGGCGTTTGGATCTGAATTCAATGTGATTCCTGAGCCGGCCACCGCCTTGTTACTAGGCTTGGGCGGTTTGCTGTTTGCACACGTCGCCGTTAGGGCAGTTGGGTCAAAGCCCACGGATTGTTATCCGTGGGCTTTGAGGATGGAGATGCATGCCATGTCTATACGCCGCGCATTCACGTTGGTCGAATTGTTGGTTGTGGTCGCGATCATTGCGTTGCTGATCAGCATTCTTCTGCCTGCGCTCAACAAGGCGCGCGCAGTCGCGCAGGCCACCGTGTGCACGGCCAACATTCGCCAGAGTGGCATGGCAGCCAGCATGTACGGCAGTGAAAACGAACAATGGTTCAAGCTCTCCAGTAAGCCGGGCAGCAAGTACAGTCCGTGGGGCAGCATCTACAGTTGGGGGTATCTGCTGGCGCAGCAGGATTACGTGGTCCGGATGCCCGGCAGCGGCGATGACCCAGCCAATCATTTTTACGCATGCCCGAAATCGAAGCCCAATACGAATAACACGGCTACCGAGCATCTGCGCTATAACGCCTACGGCGCGAACGATCGCTGTTTCTATCGCGACCAGGATGAGCAGGGCGGCTACCGCAAGACAGGCGGCCTGACCTTGTGCAACTTCAGCAAGATGGCG
>JANQFT010000356.1 GCA_028277685.1 Phycisphaeraceae bacterium | reverse complement strand
TCGGTCAGTACTACACCGGCAGCATGAGCAACCTGGTCTTCGTGGCGGATGATGATGCCAACGGCAGCGCGGATGTATCGTTCAGCAACATCCAGGTATACGAGCCGGCTGACAGGGAGATCGACTTCACAGGCACCACCTTCAGCAGCTACACCACCACGCAGGACGGCCAGAACGGTAAGCCCACCAGCGTTACCGTCGAGGACAGCGGGGCAACCGTCCACCTGACCGGCAACGCCTGGAAGAAGACGACCTTCGACTACAAAGTCACCAGCAAGACCGTGCTTGAATTCGACTTGAACGCAAGCGACATCGGTGAAGCGATCGGTATCGGCCTGGACAACGATGACAGCTACACCACCGGCCCGGCCAAGGTGCTGCACCTGGGCGGCAGCGACGGCATGCCCACGGGTTGGCAGGCGATCGAAGAATCCGGTTACACCAGTGCCGAAAGGACGCGTCATTACGTCATCCAGTTGGGCCAATACTTCACCGGTAGCATGAGCGATCTGGTCTTCGTGGCCGACGACGATGCCGATGGCAGTGCGAACGTGAAGTTCAGCAATGTCAGTGTTCACGAAGGGGCTGGTCCACTGGTGTTCACCGATGACAGCCTGGTTGGTTACTCGGGTGAACAGGACGGTCAGAACGGCCAGTCGTCTGACGCAACGGTCGAAGACAACAGCCAGACGGTTCACTTGACCGGCAATGCCTGGAAGAAGACCGCGTTCGACTACACCATCACGGCGAACACGATCATCGAGTTTGATCTGAGCGCGACCGACATCGGTGAACTGATCGGCATCGGCCTGGACAATGATGACAACTACGCCACCGGCCCAGCCAAAGTGTTGCATCTCGGTGGCAGCGACGCCAAGCCCGGCAGTTGGCAATCGATTGGTGAGTCTGCTTACCAGACATCCGATGGTGTGCGCCGCTACCGCATCAATATTGGTCAATACTACACCGGCAGCATGAGCAACCTGGTCTTCGTGGCGGATGATGATGCCAACGGCAGTACGGATGTGTTGTTCAGCAACATTCGGATTTACGAAGCCTAGACGCACGTTTGCAGGTAAGGACGCAACTTTCAAATGTGGATCGGATCCAACGATCAGGATGCTTTGCATCAGCCACACGCGTGTCGTCAGTACGGCGACCTGCTTTAGGGAACAGCGCGATGGACGCGCTGATTCTGCGCTAGCCATCCATGAACGCCTTCGGGCTTGAACCATGCACGCGTTTGAAGATGCGCGAGAATTGATAGGGATCTTCATAGCCAACCTCACGAGCAACCTGCTTCACAAGCCGGCCCGATTTAATCAGGGCGGTGGCCGCGTAGTTCATCTTCAGGCGAAGCAGCGCCTGGTAAGGCGAACAACTGTCAAACTGTTTGAACAGTCGGCACAAGTAGGCAGGGTCGATGCTGCAACGGGTGGCCAGGTCTTCGAGGGATCGCAGCTTGAGGAAGTGCTGGTCAAGAATTGCTCGGCATGCCAGATATGTTTCATGAGCGCCGGTGGGGTCTTCGGGAGAAGCCGCCGCAGGTTCTCCCATCTTGAGTACGATCAGTCGCAGCAAGGTTCGGCAAACCTCGGCGGTCTGTGGTGTTTGTCGCGAACCATTGCTGATCAGCAGTTCCATCAACTCGTGGACTTGGCTGACGGGAGGCAGCGCTCGGCACGAACCACAGGGAAGGTCTGCCGATTGAAGCAGTTGCTTCGCACCGCGTCCGGTGAAATCAACGAAGTACTTGGTGGGAGGGTCATCCGGGTCAGCCCGGATGATATGGGAAATACCGGGGCCATAGCTGAACATTATGCCCGGGCGGAGCTTGTACTGCTTGCCGGCAAGCATGAGATGGCCGCGACCCCGCATGACGTATTCGATGCAATGATATTCAAAGGTTCTGCGTTGCACGCGGTAATCGGGTTGACAGTATTCGCATCCACCGCATATCACACGGAGCGGCGCACGCGATGATCCAGGCGCATCCAGAAAGTAGTATCGCGCCTCGCGGACTTGCTTAGAAAGAAAGTCAGGCGTGGGCTTGGGTTCGGCCATATCGCACTCACGGGTCGATTTCGGAGTCAGTAAGTCGCTTAAACAGTGTCAAGAATTGCTATTATCTCGTCAACTCCTGTCATTCCGTTCCACGGCTCCATCATCGATCATTCAGGGGGCGGTTGTTTGTCATTGCCCGTTGCCCTTCGTCGCCTCGGCCGGAGATCATGATGTCTTCACACCCCAGCCAAATGACTGGAGCCATCCTGCCGGGTAACTGGACAGTCGAGATGAACAGTTTTGATGTTCCCCAGCCGGGTCACCGTCAGGTGCTCATTGAGATCGCTGCGGAACTCGATCTTCACCCCACCACGCTCTGCGTGAAGTGGGCCATCCAGCGGGGTCAGGTGCCAATCCCATTCTCCACCACACCCCGGAATGACCTGGCGAATATGGAAGCTGCGCTCAGTCCGCCACTCAGCGATCAGCAGATGCAACGCATCGCTTCGGTCGACCGCCAATGCTGTCTGATCAAAGGGCAGGTCTTCCTGTGGAAGGACAACCAGTCATCAGAAGACCTTCGGGATGGCGATGGCGTTATCCGCACCTGAAGATGAATCACACGCCGCCGACTGCGCTCGGCACGCGTGCAAGGATGTTCGATACGAAACGTTTGACTGACAGGAAGAACCATGACCTACCACCGTCTGCTAATCGCCTGTATTGCCCTGCTCATGCTGGGCACATCGCTACATGCCGACAACGCCAACGTCTTCAAGCAGGGCCAGTTCACCGCCGGGCAATTCAAGAACCCGCGCGGCTGGGGGGTGCCCCAATGGCTTCACAAGCAGGTCAACGTCATCACCGAAGGCGACCAGACCTTCCTCCGCATCACCCGAGCCAAACAGGGCCACTCGATCATCGGTTCCACGCTTCCGTTGGCGCCGACGTGGTCGAAACTCAAGTTCAGCGTGTGGGTGCGCGTGAAGGATCTCAAGAAGGGCGACGCCGGCTGGAAGATGAGCCGCATCGAACCGGTCTTCCCCAGCCACCCCAAGGCCAGGCCCCCGGTCATCCATTGTCATCCTTCGGACGACTGGCAGCAGTACACCGCGGAATGGGATGTGCCGCTGGGCGCTACGTCCCTGAAGTTCATGGTCGGCTTCTGGGAATCCAGCGGTACGTTCGACCTGAAGGACATGACCATCACCGTCAGCGCCGAGCGCGAACTGACCGCCGAGCAGAAAGCGACGCTCGAGAAAATGCGCCTGGGCGAGCGCGAACCGCAGACCATCCCCGCTAACGACTACTTCGCGAGCCTGAAGAAGGAATTCACCAAGATCGGCCCGGCTTACTTCGTGGTCGGTGGGACTGAAGCCGAGGCCATGAAGCAACTGCGAAACTCCGGCGAGGCGATCACGGTTGAAGGTCAACCCTTCAAGCATGCCCGCAAGGTGCACGTGCCGGGCGGCCATCGGCATCCGGCGCATGTCAATCTTGCCCAGCGCAATCGCGAACCGATTTACAAAGGTGACACCGTGCTGGTCACGTTCTGGGCGAAGGGCAGGAAGAAGCCGCAGAAGGTGGATGACGGCCAGGGCGCGATGGTGCAGCCGTTCATCAAGTCGCTGATCGACGGCCCCAAGCACCGGCAACTTACCTTCTACCACGACCGCAAGGCGTTGACCGAACAATGGCAGCGCTACTTCATCCTGACGCGCACCCCCAGCAAGTGGGACTTCCCACCGGGCAAGCTGGAACTGCTGATGATGCTTGGCCACAAGGCGCAGGATGTGCAGATCGGCGGTGTGGCGTGGATGATCTTCCCCAAGGGGTCGAACCTGGCGCACCTGCCCAAGAAGAACTGGAGTTACCTCGGCCGCGCTGCTGACGCACCGTGGCGCACCGAAGCGGCGCAGCGCATCGAGAAGTACCGCAAAGGTGATCTGCGCGTGCAGGTGGTCGATGCCAATCAGCAATCCGTACCCAACGCCAAAGTGCACGTGGCCATGCAACGCCACGCCTTCCTGTTCGGCACGGCCACGGCCAACCCCGTTTGGGTCGACCAGGGCGAAAATGGCAAAAAGTATCGCGAAACGATCCTCAAATACTTCAACGGCGTCGGCCCGGAGAATTCACTGAAGTGGGTGCAGCACCGACAGACCAACGCCTTCAGCCAGGCCAACACCAAGCAACTGCTCGAATGGGCGCGCAAGCACGGCCTGCAGACGCGCGGCCACGTGCTCGTCTGGCCGAGCATCTACCACACCCCACATGAATACAAGAAACTGGCCAAGACCGACCCGGTCAAACTGCAACAGATCGTGCGCGATCATGTGACCAACTACGTCACCACGTTCCACGGCCTGATCGACGACTGGGATGTCACCAACGAAACCGGCGGCAACCGCGACTTCATGGACATGTACGGCCCGATGGAGATGGTCGAATGGTATCGCCTGGCCCGCGCGGCCGATCCCAACGTGAAGCTTACGTTCCTGGAACCGCGATGGAACGTGCGGGCCGACCACGGCGGCGGCCTGCCGGCTGAACTCCGCGAGAAACATGGCGGATGGGTGGGCTACCTGTTGGCCAACAACGCGCCGATCGACCGCCTGGGCACGCAAGGCCACAGCGGCTTTGTCGATCGCCTCAAACCGAACAAGCATGGTAAAGTCGAGCCGTGGGCCATCTGGGATGCCATGGTCGCGCGCCACGACAAAGACATCGTGGTGACCGAACTGGACGTACGCATCGACGATGCGTGGGACCCGGATCAGCTGGCATACCAGGCGGATGTGCTGCGCGATTCGGTGATTCTGGCGTTCGCGCACCCGCGCATGACGGGTGTGCAGTTGTGGGGCTTCTGGGAGGGCCGACACTGGGCACCCACTGCGGCGTTATGGCGGCGCGACTGGACCATCAAACCGATCGGCCAGGCATGGATTGACCTGGTCTACAAACGCTGGTGGACGGATGAGACAGTCACCACCAATGCCCAAGGTCAAACCACCGTGCGCGCGTTCTTCGGCGAACACGAAGTCACCGTCCACACAAACGGTAAGAAGCAGACCCAGCGTGTGAACCTCGTCCCCGGCCAGGATGCATCCATCGTGCTTCGCTTGGATTAACCGGTTCACCGATTGCGAATCAGCGCACGAGCGTATTGAATTGATCTTCCGCATAGCCGGGGAGAATTGACTGTGGGGCACGCGACGAACCGCTGGCGAATTCGGCTGCCCTGTCGACAAGACTGCGATCCATACGATTCTGCGTCGTCATGGCCATTGCCCAAAACCTGGTAAAGGACGAAAACCCATCGACCATCGGCGCCGAGAGTTCAACGAACGTGGCAGCTGCTCACACGGGGCGGCGGATGTGATTGTGGAGTGATGGAACACCGCAACAGCGTTGACAGGCATCAATCAGACCAGGCACTTTACTACGAAGTCTGGCTCATTCGGTTCCCGTTTACTTCGGCTGACACTTACGGATGCTTCGGGCCAACCACTCATGTGCGATTCTCAATTCTCCAGAATCTCAAAGTTTGAGACTTACGAACGCACGCACGAACTTTTTCGATTCAATCTATAAGAAAGTTATTGCATCGCGCCTGTTGCGCCGATACATTTCCCACCTTGATACTTTAACGTCCTCTTCTTTGAGGCAGGTAACCGATGAACGCTGCACAGCACAACATGACATGCCTTGAACGCCTATCCGGCGTGATGCTGTTCAGCGCGTCTGCCGCGTTTGCTCTTTTGAAGAGCGCGGTCGGCGGGCTCCCGAGTTATCCGAACGGCATATCCGCCGGGCAACAGGATACCGGGGCCAGGTTCCAGGGCAGATGCGATAAACGGCACTTAGCCGCGCAACTCGCACGAGCCATCGGGTAACCGGCCAACACCGAATGACATCCTGTTGCTGGTGGTGCATCGTGTGCGTTTTGCCTGTGTTTTCAGGCATATTCGGCCTCGTGTTGCTGTGGGATGTATATCGCGTTCGCCGCATAAGATTGGGCCTTTGACAAGTAAATAGCTCGCGCGATGTAGCTCAATGGCAGAGCACTCCCCTCATAAGGGAAAGGTGTTGGTTCAAATCCAACCGTCGCGATTGCGGTGTAGAGGAGCGGAATCCTCACCGGGCGCATGTCCCGGAGATCGCAGGTTCAAATCCTGCCACCGCCATTGAAACTGAAGCGTGCACACCCGTTGGTGGTGTAAGCCGTGGCCGACATGGATGCGCGATCGGTGCGCGAACATCTTGCCGCGTAGCTCAGTGGCCAGAGCGCCTCTCTTACAAAGAGGAGTGCGTGGGTTCGAATCCCACCGTGGCGATTCACATACGGCTGGTTGGCTCAGTCGGTATAGCGCTCGTCTGAAAAGCGGGAGACCTCGGTTCAACTCCGAGACCAGCCATTGCCTTGGGCGCTGCTTGCAGCGCAGTGATCTTTGACAAGTGAACAGCGGATGGATGCAACGGCTTGGAGCGCGTGCGCTCTGAGCCTGTCCTTGACCCGTAGCTCAGTGGATGAGCGGCCGACTGATAATCGGTGGACGCAGGTTCGAATCCTGCCGGGTCAATTGCTGTTGATTCATTTCAGCAGAAGTAGACGACACGGATCGTGGCATAGACACTGTCAAATTTTTTCATGCGTTCGACAGCGCAGTGGCCCGACGGTGGAGCGTTTGCTCTCCGCGATTCGCCTGGTGCCGGAGCTCGGTTTGGCTGAGCGCTTCCCTGTCACGGAAGAGGTCGCGGGTTCGAATCCCGTCGGTGCCGTTTGGTTTTCACATTGCCGCAGTAACTCAAATGGCAAAGCAGCTGTCTTGTAAACAGCAGGTTGTCGGTTCGACGCCGACCTGCGGCTTTCGCCTCCACCCCGAAGCTCAATTGGACGGGCGCCGGATTACGAATCCGGCTTTTGCAGGTTCGAATCCCACCAACCCAGCTTCGCGCCTCGCGCAATGTCTTGTGCGGCCTGCAATATCAAATTACGAAATCGCCAGTCACCAGATCACCAAATAACTAACGCCGTCGTACCCCAACTGGCAGAGGGAACCGACTCAGAATCGGTGCAGTGCTGGTTCGAATCCAGTCGGCGGTATTGGCTCGGTATCCCAACTGGCAGAGGACGCCGGCTTAAAACTGGTGAGTTGTGGGTTCGACTCCCACCCGGGCTATTCTCGTCGTCGTAGCCCAACTGGCAGAGGCGCAGTCATGAGATGGCTGACAGTGAAGGTTCGAATCCTTCCGGCGACATTCTGCTTCGCTGAAGCTTCGCAGAACGCGCACTACTTCGTATGACGCGAAGGTGCGCGTAGCCCTGCGAAGCCTTGGCGTAGCAGGGGGCTGTAGCTCAATTGGCAGAGCGCTCGGCTTGCACCCGGATGATCGGGGTTCAACTCCCCGCGGCTCCATTACGGACATTCTATCCAGAGCGAAGCTCAATCGGCCGAGCGTCCGGTTTGGGTCCAGAAGGTCACAGGTTCGATTCCAACACAATGCTTTCACAGAATAGAAACAACAACACACGTATGATGAGTTTGCGAGGTGCAGCATGGCTTACACGAATATCGATAACGTACCCGTTTGGGGTGAACCGGACGAAGGCGCAGTTCGTCAGATCAAGACTTGTCTGGCAAACAAGGATGCTGCGGCAGGCGCACTGATGGGCGATCACCACCTGGGCTACGCGATGCCGATCGGGGGTGTAGTGGCCTACCACGGTATGGTTTCACCTTCGGGTGTTGGTTACGACATCGCATGCGGCAACAAAGCAGTGCGACTGGACGTCAAAGCCGAGGACGTGCGACGCGACATCGCCAAGATCATGAACATGATCTTCAAGAGCATTTCGTTCGGCGTTGGTCGAAAGAACCAGGAGCAAGTTGACCACGAACTGTTCGATGATGAAACCTGGAAACTGATTGAGCAGTTGCGCATAACAGGTCCGAAGAACCGTAACCTGAAAAACCTGGCTCGTGAACAGTTGGGCACGGTGGGTTCGGGCAACCATTACGTTGACCTGTTCATTGATGAGGAAGACCGCGTCTGGTGCGGTGTGCACTTCGGCAGCCGCGGACTCGGCCACAAGATCGCTTCATTCTTTATCGAGAAAGGTGGTGGTGCCGACGGCATGCACGTTGAACCGGTTGTGTTCCACGAGCATTCCAATCTCGGAGCGGAGTATCTGCAGTGCATGCAACTGGCTGGGGAATATGCGTATGCCGGTCGCGACTGGGTTTGCCAGAAGGTAGCCCGCCTGCTGGAAACGCGCATTGTTGAAGAGGTACACAACCATCACAACTACGCGTGGAAGGAAACGCACCTCATCGACAACTGCGAACTCGATGTCTGGATCGTTCGCAAAGGCGCAACGCCGGCGTTTCCCGGTCAACGCGGATTCGTAGGCGGTTCGATGGGCGATATTTCGGTAATCCTTGAAGGTATGGACAGCGAAGACAGTGTTATGGCCCTGCGATCGACCGTGCACGGCGCCGGCCGTGTGATGAGTCGTACGCAAGCGGCTGGCAAGAAACGCTGGTCAAAGAAAGCGCGCGGCTTCGTTCGCAAAAGCGAAGGCCAGATCTCGCGTGAGATGATGATGGATTGGGTACACAAAGCCGGCGTTGAACTGCGGGGCGCGGGCACCGATGAATCGCCCCACTGCTACAAGCGCCTGCCCGAAGTACTCGAAGCGCACGGCTCAACAGTGCGTATCATCCACACCCTCACCCCCATCGGCGTGGCCATGGCCGGTGAGGATGAGTTCGATCCCTACAAGGATTGACCAGAAGCACAATTCGAAACGTGGGATGGGATGCCATTCCATGCTTTCCTTGTCACACACTTCGACCCTGGAGTTCGAATGGCTGAGCATCGGGCTTTTAACCCGAAGGGTGTAGGTTCGATTCCAGTCGGGGCAGTTGCCCGAAGTACGTGCGTAGCTCAATTGGAAGAGCGGTGGCCTCCAAAACCATCATATGCAGGTTCGATTCCTGCCGCGCGTGTTCCTTTTGCTTCAGCAGTCACCGGTATCGTCCGGCGGTGCACAAGACTTTGTCGACATGTATTCCGCGACACGGGTTCGACCGGTTCAGGTGATGTGCACGAGTAGCTCATTAGGTAGAGCAATCGACTAAGGATCGATGGGTAGCTGGTTCGAATCCAGCCTCGCACACCATGGCAGGGTTATCCACCCTCGGGGTTCAAGTCCCCTCGAAGGCCCTCGGTTAAGGGCACCAACAGGCGGGTCGGGATGCACGCGATCGCCCCGACCGGTTGCCTTGTGCAACACCGACATCACAGCCATGTCGTTCGACGGATACCGCGGCGGTACCGCGTGGCGGTCATTCGGCCCCACGCCGACGAAGTTTTTGCCCTCAGGGGGGAGGGCGCTTCGCGGCGTGCGGCTGTTTGACGTCTGCACGCTTCAGGCCGCCGCTCAAGTCGACGCCGTTGTTGATGACGGGGTCAACGGGCGTGATGCGTTGCGCTCCGGCCCGCCGCTTTTCTTATCACAACACGCCGTGGTGTTCACGCGTGATTCACACACCTCACTCCCAAAAGGAGCCAGGACCATGTTCAAAACACTTCGCATCCGTAAACACGAAGTCGGCCTGTGGTTCCGCCACGGCGATTTCCACCGTCTGCTCGAACCGGGCAAGTACCGCCAATGGTTCAACTGGTTCGGACGCAATCGCGTTCACATCGTCAACAAGTTGGACACGAAGTTCGAGCATACACTCATCGACTTACTCGTCGACGAACACGTGGTCGCGTCGCACCTGGAAGTGGTTGATCTGACCGACAACCAGCGAGCGCTTATCTGGAAGGACGGCCGTATCGGCTGGGTGATTGGTCCCGGTCGCCACGCGTTCTGGAAAGCGCCAGCAAAGATCGACGTGGAAGTCTACGACGTGAACGACTTCGTCTTCGAACACAACAAGATTGAGCCCATCCTCGCGATGCAGGGCGCATCGAACTGGTTCGACGGCGTGACTATTGAGCCCGGTGAAACCGTGCTGCTGTATCGAGATGGTAAACAGGTAGCGCAACTGGAGGCAGGCAAGCACGTCTACTGGCGCGGTGCCGGCCGCATCGAGCGCAAGATCATCGATCTGCGTGAACAGGTTGCCGACGTTGCGGGTCAGGAAATCATGACCAACGACAAAGTAACCCTTCGCGTCAACCTGGTGGTGACTTACCAGGTAATCGATGCAGTGAAGGCAGCCACCGTGGTAAGCGATTACGCCCAGGCCCTGTACCGTGAAGCGCAGCTCGTGCTACGTGAAGCGGTGGGCGGCCGCCTGCTCGAGAAGCTGCTGTCGGATAAGGATGAAGTGGGCAACGAAGTACGTAACGCCCTGGCGTCGCGTGCGGCGGAGTTCGGCGTGGTCGTGCGAAGCATCGGCCTGCGCGACATCATCCTGCCCGGTGAAATGAAGTCGATTCTGAACGAGGTGATCCTCGCACAGAAGCAGGCGGAAGCGAACCTGATCCGACGTCGTGAAGACACCGCCGCGGCGCGTAGCCAGGCGAACACCGCGAAGCTGCTGGCCGACAACCCCACCCTCGCGCGTATGCGCGAACTGGAAGCAATCGGCGAAGTACTCAAAGGCGTGAAGGCAACGTTCGTGCTCGGCAAGGGCGACCTGGTCGAGCAGGTGCGAAGCCTGACCACCGATGAGAACAGCTGCGGTTTCCGCTCGATGATGGAAGATGAAGATGCCTGATCGGCCGCCGCGCGATACAGGTCGCGCGGCGGCCTTTCTCCTTGCGGCTGTAGCTCAACCGGCAGAGCGCCGCCCCGCCA
>JANQFT010000342.1 GCA_028277685.1 Phycisphaeraceae bacterium | reverse complement strand
ACGTTCTGGATGGACGTGGCTTTATCTGATCGCGAATCGCGCACGATAAGCTCAACCGTTTTGCCTGCAATCCCTCCGGCCGCATTTATCTCCTTGATCGCCAATCGCGCGGCGCGCAACTGATCCAACCCCATGGCAGCATAGGGACCTGTCTTGGGATAGTTCAGACCAACATTGACTGTTTGACCAGATGCAGAGAGAGGCCCACTCAGTATCAGCATGATCGCGATGAGATACTTCACGGACTGCTCCCCAAGAAGATCTGTGAAATCCGTGCATGCGATACGCCTCGCAGTTCACTCGACCCGAGCGCACCGCATACCAGATTGCGCATCGACCCGGCATGCATCATGCTTTAGTGATTGACCACTAAATCGTTCGGATATTGTGCACCCAAGCCACCACTGGCAATAAGGCGAAACCAGCTTATCGGGAAATCTGATGGCGTCTTCGATAGGCGGCTGGCGTTTGCTGAATGGTGTTACGGAAAGTCCGCCCGAAGTTATGTACCAGGGAAAAGCCGCACTGCAACGCCACTTCACGAATAGGCAATTGCGTGGAACGTAACAGGTGTCGTGCCAAATCCATGCGGACACGGTTGATTTCGTGATGCGGTGTACGGTTGAAGCGTTTCTTGAACTCCGCATGGACCCAACCGCGACTGGCACCGATGGCTGCCGCCACATCGTCTACGGTGCAACCATTACAGGCATGCTCACGGATGTAACGCGCTGCCTCGCGCAGGCGTGGATCATCCACTGCTATGATATCGGTGGACTGTCTTTCAACGACCCCGGTGGGTTGAATCAATGCCGACCGAACAGGTGGGTTGCGACTTTTCATCAGTCGGTCAAGATGTCTTGCCGCTTCGCGTCCCATCGCATCAAACGGCACATTGATGCTCGAGAGATACGGTTCGGTCAGCGTACATTCAAACTCATCGTTGTCCACGCCAAGTACAGCCACTTCCTCCGGCACAGTCACCCCGGCCATGGCAAGACTACCAAGCACTCCGCGCGCCAAAGCATCATGCGACACAAACAGCGCACAGGGAAAACCTAACTTCCTAAGATGCATGATCAATGTTTCGTCCTGCGGTGAACCCCCGCTGCTTTGATCTGCGGGCCAATCGGCATGGACCGTCCCAGCGTCAAAGCCATCTTCGGCCAATCGCTCGGAGTAACCTTCCCAACGGAATCGCGCTGCCTGACTACGCTCACCTGCGGACCAGAATGAAAAGCGCCAGCCAAACGAACCAAGGCAACCGTGCGCCCGTGAACGGTGCGAAGGAGGCGGCCAGGCAAGCCGTGTGCGCGGCGCATCTACGGCAGGCGGAAATTGCCCTGCGTGCACACACCACAGACCATCGCAGCTACCTTCCACCGGGGATGGCCCCAACGCTACCGAACCTTTACGAGACGTTGGGCATCCAAATGGGGTTGACTGACAACAACGGTAACAATGCCGCATTCGGCAAACGTGATGAAACCGACATGCACTGCCCCAGTGTCGAGCGCCACACCAATAACAATTTGAATGATGAAACGAAGTACAGCTATGGCTTCGGCATGACCCACTGGCAGCACAATTCACCGTTCAAGCAGTGCGAGTTAAGCGGTGACCCGGCGAGAACGAACCTCGACGCCTGGACCAACCACCGCTACTTTGGTTTCCAGCGCATCACACCGTTCGCTTCGGCGGAAACGCTTTTCATCTTGGATGGCAGTCATTGGCAAAAGAAGTTTCTGCCAGCGTGGAATATCATCAATCCGACAGAATATGATCGGAGAAGAATCCATACGGGCTTCCGGCATGGCGGGAGTATCGATCCGAAGAATGGCAACACACGTGGCAATTCTGCAAACGTGGCTTACATGGATGGACATGTGGCCCTGGTGCCAGAAACTTGGTTGATCGCCACCTTTCAGGAAGATATCAGCGACGGCAACAACACGAAGAACCGCCTGACCAAGTTCATCAACAACAATCAATGACGCAAATCAGATTCGCGTGCATCACCCGACGATTCATCTGAAACGGTAATCGACTCTTCAAGTAGCGATGGCGGCGGACGATGCGTTGCACGATAGTGGGTCGGCGTTTGGCCGGTCGCTTTACCGAAAGTATGCGCGAAGCGGCTCTGGGTGCTGAAACCGCATTGGTTGGCGATTTCCAGCATGGTCAAGTCGGTGCCGGTGAGCAGTTGGCATGCCTGCTGAATCTGGCGGCGGGCGATGGTCTGGTGGATGGTGCGTCCGGTCACCCGACGAAAACGCAACTCCAGCATGCGACGCGAAAGCGGCACACGCCGCGCCACATCGGACACATCGATCGAGCCTGCGGGCTGCTCGCGAATGAACCGGGCGGCTTGAGCCACCAGTTTATCTTCGTAAGCGAACACATCCGATGATGCGCGCACCTGAATCATGGCGCCATCGATGCGCTTCGGTTGACGTGGCACAGACTCGCCACGCATCAGATCATCCAACAGCGCCGCGGCCTGCATGCCCACCCTTTCTGTCGCAACCGACACACTGCTGAGCGGCGGATGACTCAAACGACACAACTGCACATCGTTACCGATGCCGACCACCGACACCTGATCGGGCACCACCAAGCCCAACTGTTCCACTACGGTCAACGCGCGCCGTGCCGCATTATCGTTGGTACCCACCAGGCCAAGCGGGAACTGAGCGGCGCGAAGAAAGTCGGCCAATTGCACGAAGGCCAACAGCGGGGTCTGCGTCGCATTGGTTTCGGTGGCCTCGCACAGCCCACGATGCCGATCAAGCATCGCGTGATTGGGTTGCCCCACATTCACCGCAGCGAAATGGCGCAAGCCACGCCGCTTGAGATGTTCGCCAGCAGCCCGACCGGAATCACGGTCATCGATCACCACCGCGGGAGCTTTCAACGGCCCTTTGTTGGCGGTAGACACCGTGACCACCGGACCGCCGATCACCCTGCGCAGGGCGTCCAGTTCCTCATCGTGAAGTCGCGCGATCGCCCCATCAAACCGACCGCCATCCTGCGCGGTGATCTCAGCGTGAATATTGGCGAATGAATCGAAGGTCAGTTCCCAGTCCGCCCCGCTGTTCATGAACGCGGCCACGCCGTCCACAATCCCCCGACTGGAAGAAAGCACCGTATCCACATGCAACAGTACGCGACGCCTGGCCATTGCGCAATCCAGAAAATGATTGACGTAAATAAGTATAGCTGCACTCCGCTCCGCGCACCATACTTGATCAACGGCAGATGCTCGTAGCAGCCTGCTTGCGTGCGTTAAAGACCGACTTGGACGTCAAATGAATACACAGGAGAGGAATCCCATGAAGCTGCCCTTTACTTACGTCTTCTGCGCAGCCACGCTCGCCTTCATGCTGACCGGCATCACTCAGGCGGCCACCATCATCACCATTCCCACGGCCGTCGACAACAATTCTCCCGAAGCCCGGGTGGAAGATTCAGACAACAATGGCACCGGCGACAGCACCAAGGCTGATGCCGATGACCCGGTGCTGGTCGGCGATTCATCGACCACGAACAAGGTGTTCGGTGGTGTATGGCATTTTGATATCTCCAGCAACACCGCAGAAATCAGTAACGCGGCGTCGATCGTGTTCAAGATCACGCTCGATCGTATCTCCGGCGACCCCGAAGGCACCTACGACAACTTCCACTTTGAAGCCCTGACCGCTAACGAAGACGGCAAGGTCAGCTCGAGTGATTACAACACTGCGGCTGATTTCGTCACCTTGATTGATGCGGCCACGCCTGCGGGGACGGTGATCGAAGTCGATGTCACCTCATTCGTGAAGTCTGACTCGCAAGCGGCGCAGCAGTTCAGCGCATTCCGCATGATGGTCCCTGATCCCCCGAACGGTTGGACCGCCGGCGGCGCCGACGTGTGGTGGTTCGAAAATGAACCCGATGGTAACGGCGGCGTAGAAACGTTCACTGATGCCCGCCTGGAAATCACGCCGATTCCTGAGCCGGCTACACTCGCCCTGACGGCCTTGGGCTTGTGCTTGATCCGTCGGCGTCAGCGTTAAGCGCAATCTGCGATACTTCAACTAAATAATCCTCCTTCTTGGCCGATCGCTTCCGTGAGCGATCGGCCGGGTTTATGCGCTGGTCGCAGTCGCATGGCTGCGATACAGTGTTGGCACGGTTCCGCTGAGGATTGTGACTGCATGAAGCCTTCGACGATCTGGCGATATGGTCTGCTGCTGCTGTGCCTGGCGCTGCTGGGGGTGTTTCTGTTGTGGCCGATCGGCTTGACTGTGGCTGGCGGTTTTCAAAAGACACTGGAAGACGGCACCACCGGGTGGACGTTCGAGCACATCATCAACGTGTTCCGCGATC
>JANQFT010000282.1 GCA_028277685.1 Phycisphaeraceae bacterium | reverse complement strand
CGAGGGGGAGGCGTGGTGGCTTCACCCTCCTCGAAACTGTGCTCGCGATCGGACTGATCGTGCTGCTGCTCAGCGTGTCGGTGATCAGTGTGCAGGCGTTCGGTCGTCATGCGGATCTGGAGACGGGGGCCACGCGCGTGGCCACGCTGTTACGCATGGCAGTGGCCGATGCGGCGCATCAGGGCAAACGCATTCGCCTGCAACCGGACGTCGAAACCCGTGACGTTTCCGTGCAATGGGAAGCAGACCCACTCGGTGCGCCCGGCACGTTCATCGAATACACCGATTGTACCTGGGCGAAACAGTGGCCAACCGACCTGGTGCGTATCGAACGCTGCGAACTGGTTGGCGACAGTGCCTACCAAACGCTTACCTTCACCGAACAGCCCGACCCCGATGCAGACACGCTGCTGCAACCCATCACGTTCTATCCGGATATGAGCTGTGATTCGGCGGAACTGGAACTGGTGGCCACACGTTCAAACGACCAACGCACCGCGCGCGTCATGCTGAACGGCCTGAGCGGGGTGGTGAGCATCACCTATGAACTGCCGGAAGCAACGGAGGCGGAAGAGTGATGCAGCCCAACCGAGGTATGGTGTTGCTTGAAGTGGTGCTGGCGATTGCCCTGTTTGCTGTTTCGGCCGCGGTGTTGTTAGGGGCATTGAACAGTTCCATTCGCACGGTGGACCGTGTGCGGCATGATGCGATCGCGGCTGACTTGCTTGTCACCACGCAGTCGATGTTGCAGATGGGTCTGATCGAAACCGTCGACGCCGGCCCCGAATCATTCGAAAGCGGCCCGGAAGGTTGGACGTGGCAGGTCATCACCGAGTCCATCCAGGCTGATCCCGATGCTCCCGCCATGCAACGCGTGGAAGTGGTCATCACCCACGAGCCATCCGGAGTGGAGCGCCGCTTGGCCCGTCTCGAGCCGGCCCCGACGGAAGAGGGGGATTTCGAGTGATGGCCCATCGCCGCGGGTTCACGTTGTTGGAAGTGATTATCGCGTTGGCGATCGTGGTGGTACTGATGACGGGTGTGTTCGTGTTCTATCACCGGGTAAGCAGTGCGCGTGAAAAAGTGATGGCACAGGTGCAGGCGATCGCATCGACCCGGTTGGTGATGGATCACATCACCAACGAACTGCGTTATGCCACAAAAACGATCACCTTTGGTGGTGAGTCTGATCGTGTGTATTTCTACGCATCATTACTGCCGGGGCCTTCGATCTGGGCGGTGACGGATGTGACGGAGAGTACGCCACCGCCGCAGAGCGATCGGCATTACCTGGAGTTTCGCTTGCGCGTCACGCAGCCGGAGGATGAAGATGATCAGCCGATCATCGAGGGCGTGGAACGTGTGAGCCGCGCGTTTGTGCCGATCACGGGGGCAGATGAGGATCAGGTCAACACATCGACACTACTGTCCGCGCACATCAAGTTCATCCGACTGCAGTACTGGAACGGACAAACCTGGTTGGCCACGTGGAATGATTCGGGCATCCCCACTGCAGTGGAGTTGGTCATCGGGGTGGAGCCGTTACCCGAGGATACCGAGCCGGCGGAGTACCCCTACCAGACGTTTCGGCGCGTGATCTTCCTGCCGCAATCGGAGCGCGATCAGCAAACGCCCACCATCCGCGGGTTGGAGGATGGTGCGTTATGAGCCATCGTGGTGCAGCCATGCTGGTGGTGCTGGCGGTGATGGGTCTGGCGGCGATGCTGGCGGCGGGGCTGCTGTTCATGATGCGGGCGGAGATGGAAGCGGCCACCGCGCGTTCGCGCGGGGAACAGGCGTATGTCGCGGCCATG
>JANQFT010000221.1 GCA_028277685.1 Phycisphaeraceae bacterium | reverse complement strand
CAAGTTGCGCGGCACGTACCTCGAATCACTCAAGGCGGCGATCAACGATGAAACCGGCCGCATCCACGCCTCGTTCCACCAGACCGGCGCGGCAACCGGACGACTGTCATCCACTGACCCCAACCTGCAGAATATTCCCATCCGCACCGAAACCGGCCGACAGGTTCGCAAGGCGTTTGTCGCCCCACCGAAGCGCGTGTTGCTGGGTGCGGACTATTCGCAGATCGAGTTGCGGTTGCTTGCCCACCTGTCGGGTGATCCCACGATGATCGACACGTTCGAACGCGACCTCGACATTCACACTGCAGTCGCGGCGGAAGTATTCGGCGTGTCGCTGGATGAAGTGACCGCCGACCAACGCGCCAGCGCCAAGGCGGTGAACTTCGGCATCGTATATGGCATCACACCGTATGGTCTGGCGCGGCAACTGCAACGTGCGGATACCGATGCCGGCGACACCGTAGAACGCGCGCGGAAGATCATCAACGATTACAAGAAGCGTTACCCGAAGATCGATGCGTTCTTCGATCGCTGCATTCAGCAGGCGCAGACGAAGGGCTACGTGGAAACGATGATGAAGCGTCGTCGCCCGATCCCGCAGATGAATTCCACCAAAGGCAACGTGATGCAATTGGGCCAGCGCGTCGCGGTGAACTCGGTGGTGCAGGGCAGTGCGGCCGACCTGATCAAATGCGCCATGGTACGATTGCATTGGCGGATCATTGAGGAGGACCTGCCGCTGAAGATGTTGATCCAGATCCACGACGAACTGGTGTTCGAAACGTCGGAGCAGGATGCTGAGCAGATGGCTGTGATCGTGCGGGACGAGATGACCAGCGCGATGGATGTGAGCGTGCCGTTGAAGGTGGATGTGTCGTGGGGCGGAACGTGGTTTGATGCGAAGTAGGTGTGAGGTATCGGGTATGGGGCATAGGGGGCGAATGACCATGGTTGGCGGTCGCACATTTTGCGCCTCGGCTTGCCGAGTCAGAAGGAAATACCACCAGACGCCGTAACCGCGTTATTAAACGTGCGACAAATACTCAGGTCTTTCCGCTTCCCCATACCCCAGTCCCGAATCTTTTTTCCCGGGGTTGCGACAATAGGCAAAGTTTCGTGTAATCTATGGCAGCTATGGACAGACCAACCCCCAATCGTGACGGTGGCGGTGGTGGCCGTCGGCCTCGCCGCGACTTCAGTTCCAGCCGCCCGCCGCGTCGTGGTGGACGCCCCGGTGGTGGTGGTGGCGGATACGGAGGCAGACGGGGTGGTCCGCGCCGAGGTGGTGGCGGCGGGCGCGGTCCGCGCAAGCCCGATCTGCCGATGCTGATGGGTGAGCCGTCACCGGCGCTGGCGAAAATCGCCATGATGAGCATTGAGAAGCTCGAAGCGAAAATCGCCACCCTCATCGAGGAACAGCAGCGACTCGCCGCCCGCATCCAGAGGCTGGAAAACCACGACCCCACGCCCGAGGAACAGGTGAAAAACCTTAAAGGGCAGGTCGAGCGTCTGGAAGCCATCCAGAAAGCCGCTGAAGAACGCCTGGTGGTCAAACGCGAACGGCGTGCCCATTGGGAAGCGAAGAACC
>JANQFT010000097.1 GCA_028277685.1 Phycisphaeraceae bacterium | reverse complement strand
TCAACACCACGCTGTCATCGGATTGGATACGCTGACGCAGTTCGTCGTATTCCCCGGCCTTGACGTGGTCGAGCATCTCCAAAGTACCGGTGACCTGATTGGTGATGGGCTTGAACGCCTCGACCCGGCTGAGCAGGAAATCCTTCACGTGACTCGGCGTGTCGGCGCTGTTTGCGACGGCCTTGAACTGCGTGGCGGCGGGAGTGAGCAGGCCATCCACCAGTGTTTGCAGCGGCGCCCGGATGAGCGCGAGGGCGCTGGTGTAATCCGGCAGGGCGGCTTCACGAATGCGGGTCAGTTCCTGCTTCACCTGGCCAAGACGCAGGTTGCTGTCGAGCGAGCCGAAGTACTCACCCACCGTGGCCATGTCCTTGCGAATGTTCGCGGGAGTGTTGGCGGCCTGCGATGCGGCGGTGAACTGCTGCGATTGGGTGGCGGCAAAAGTACTGACCGCATCCAGCGTGGATAACGCCTGGTCGATCGCCTCGGCTGATTGTTTCACGTCATCGGCATAACGCCCACGTAGATCAGCGGCAAACTTTTCATATCCGGCAATGTCGTAGATCGGATCAATCCGTTCAGTGCGAATGCTGCCTCCGGATCGCCGGGCATATTCTTCCAGGAGGTCGCGCACCTGTTGCTGCTGATCGATCAGCAACGAATCTTCGCTGAACAACATCACCATGCGCACATCCTGCTCGAGTTGGGCAATCACCTTTTTGGTTTGATCGCTCAACGAGTACCGGCGCGTGGCGGTCATGTCGATGCGGGCGAAATTGTTGTAGCCGATCCAGTTGGCAAGCACCACGATGACCAGCACCGCAAAGACGAATGCTGCAAGGTGTAAGCCGTAGTAGAGGCGGCGGGAATTTTGTTGCATGGGTATCTCCGATCGACGATGTTCGATCGACGATCTATGACCTTCGATCTTCGATCTGTTTTGAACGCCGGGAGGTCTTTCGTGAAGCGGCGAAAATCGCGGTGAGTTCCTCTGCTTCGTCCAGTAGGGGTTGTACCCGTCGTTTGGGGAGCAGTTGTCCTTCAATAATCAATTCAAGCCAGTAGATGCTCTCGTCCGCTTCTTCGACCACGATGCCGAGCTTGGCGGTGAACTCGGCTCGTGATCTGGCGCGGCCGGCGGCACGATAATTTGCACCCACTGATGTTGCGCAGCGAACCAGTTGATTCGCAATCGCGCGTCCTGAAGCGGTATTTGGCAGTGCATCGATCAACTTCATCGTCCGCAAAGCAAAGCTCTTCGTTCGTTTAACAAGTTCCTTCCGGTCCACCAAACCGTCCTCCCTTCAGATCGAAGATCGTACATCGTCGATCGAAGATCTTTCTATCTCCACTTCCTGGTTTCGAGTGCTTTCACCGCCAACGCGAGGAACATCGCAATCGCCGTGACGAAGTAGACGATGTTGCTGGTATCGATGAGGCCCTTGCTGAATGCATCGTACTGTTCGTTCACGTTCAGGTAGAACGCCAGTTCACCGAAGCGTGGAGGCAGTACACGCGGGAGGAAATAGGTCACGATGGTGAACAGCAGGATGACGAAACCGGTCAGCAGGAACGCGATGATCTGGTTGCGGGTGAGCACGGAGGCAAGTGTACCGATGGCGAGGTATAGACCGCCGACCAGCAGCAGGCCGATGTAGCCGGACACGATCGGGCCATAGTCGGGTGAGGCCCAGATTTCGAGGGTGATCACCAACATCAACGTGGGCGAAAGCAGCACGGCGAAGAACCCGAGGGCGCCGAGCCACTTGCCGAGAATGACCGCGGTGTCTGAGATGGGTGAGGTCATCAGCGTTTCCACGGTGCCGCTGCGCAGTTCCTCGGCAACCAGTCGCATGCTGATCGCGGGGGCGATCAACACCAGCAGCCAGACGAGTTGCGTGAACACGTTGCGCATCTCGGCAGGTTGTTGTGGTTGAAACTGAAACAGCAGGAACAACAATGCCGCAAAGAAGATGAACGGACACATCACCAGGTAGGCCACCGGTGAGTGGAAGAAACTGGTGAACTCGCGTTTTGCGATGGTGAATGTATGTTGCATGAGTCTGTTCCGACGGGTTGGTTTACATCGACTGACGGGAAGAACACTGCAGAGAGGTGGGGAGTGGACAGGATCAACGGGATTGGCTGGGTGATTCTGATTCAGCCATCTGGTTAATCCTGTAAATCCTGTCAACTCTTCTCTGTGGCTCTGTGGTTCATTTCGCTTCGCCTTTTATCCTGCTTTGGCCTGGGCCTGTTCGCTGGTGATCTGTACGAAGAATTCTTCCAGGCTGGCCACTTCATGACGCAGTTCGCGTAACGACCAGTTCTGCTGCGCGATGCAGGCGGCCACTTCCGTGCGAATATCTGCATCGGCTTGTTTGGGGGTAATGGCAGCGCGGCACCAGCCATCGTGATCATTTGTTTCAACCGCGTCGACCTGCGGCAGGCTGGCAAGTGCCTCTTTCGCCGCCATCGGATTCGCCTGCACTTCCACCAGGACACGTGTCTGCTGGCTGACCTGCTGACGTAACTCATCCGGCGTGCCTTGCGCCGCCACGCGACCGCCGGCCACAATCACCACCGATTGACAGGTCTTCTCCACTTCCGGCAGGATGTGCGTGGAAAGAAGAATGGTTTTGTCACGACCAAGTTCCACGATCAGATCGCGCACGCTGGAGATTTGCGTGGGGTCCAGGCCAACCGTGGGTTCATCGAGAATGAGCACCGGTGGATCGTGCAGCAGTGCCTGGGCCAATCCCACACGCTGCTTGTTTCCCTTGGACAGTTGACCGACCAGGCGACGACGAATGTTCGTCAGGCCGCAGCGGTCGGCCAGTGCATCAATACGACGCACACGATCGGTCCGCTTCATACCCTGCAGCTTACCGAAGTAATGCAGATGTTCTTCCACCCGCATTTCCGGGTACAGTGGTGTGCTTTCCGGCAGGTACCCGATGCTGCTGCGCACCTGGTGTGATTCGGTGAACACATCGTGGCCGTTCACCTTGGCCGTGCCGCTGGTGGCGGGCATGAAGCAGGTGATGATGCGCAGCGTGGTGGTTTTCCCCGCTCCGTTCGGCCCGAGAAAGCCCACGATTCTGCCAGCGGAGGCGTCGAAGGTAATCTGATCGGCCGCCAGGATGGGACCGTACCATTTTGTCAGGTTTCGAACCTCAATCATAATCGCCTGTTCCCTGATCCATTGGGTTTGCGGGTCGTAATAGATGCCGCAGTTGCGCGGGTTTGTCAAGAGGTATGACGCACAGGGCAGTGCGGGGTTTCCCTGATTTTATATCCGTTAACGTTGACACTATCGGGCCGAAGTCGTAATGTTCGTTCGTTCCGGGTTGAGTTGCATTCGTATCATGCCGACATTCACACCGGGACATGGTACACACCTCGAATATTATGGATCGATCTGGCACCACCAATGTAGACACCATGCTCGGCCGCGCCGTGGTTGAAATGGGTTTGGCGACCTCGGAAGAGGTCAACGACTGTTTACGCCTCCGGGCTGAGCTGTCGAATGATGACGACCCGCGTGCCCTCAGCGATGTGTTGCTGTCCAACGGCATCGTGACCGAACGCCAACTCAGCCGTGCGATGAGCGTGGTCGAGCAGAAACGTAGCGACCAGCAGATTCCCGGCTACCAGTTGCTGGATAAACTCGGTGCCGGTGCGATGGCCACGGTGTTTAAGGCCAAGCAGATCAGCCTTGACCGCGTGGTGGCCATCAAAGTACTACCCAAGAAGTTCATGTCAGACCCGGAATTCGTCGAGCGGTTTTACGCTGAAGGACGCGCCGCGGCGAAGCTGAATCACCCGAACATTGTGCAGGCCATCGACGTCGGCCAGGCCGGTGATTATCACTACTTCGTGATGGAGTACGTGGAAGGTCATTCGGTCTACGAAGCCATGGCTGAGCGTGGCGTGTACGAAGAAGCGGATGCCTTGCAGGTGGTTCTGGCCATCGCCGATGCACTCGACCACGTCCACGCCAAGGGCATGATGCACCGCGATGTGAAGCCCAAGAACATCATGATTGCCGGTGGCGATGTGCCCAAACTGGCGGACATGGGTTTGGCCCGGCAAGTCACCGACGCCGCTGCCGCTGAAGCCGAGAAAGGCAAGGCCTACGGCACCCCGTATTACATTGCGCCTGAGCAAATCCGTGGCGAAACCGACATCGACTTTCGCGCCGACATCTACGGCCTCGGCGCTACCTTCTACCACATGGTCACCGGCCAGGTTCCTTTTGATGGCCCGAACCCCTCGGCCGTCATGCACAAGCACCTGAAGGAACCGCTCACGCCACCCGATCACATCAACGACAGCCTCAGCAGCGGCTGCAGCGAAATCATCGAAGTGATGATGGCCAAGCAGCGCGATGCCCGATACCACTCCACCCGCGACCTCATCGAAGACCTCAAAGCCGTGGCCAACGGCGAACCACCTTTGCAGGCGCGACGTAACATTGATGTGTCGAACCTGGCTGATCTGGAAGCTGGTGCCAGCGTGGATACCACGCCGCAGGTCTCGCAGCCTTCGCTGGTCGAGCAGCCCATCTTCTGGGTGGCCACCGCATCGATTCTGATCAATCTGGTGCTTATCATTCTGCTGTTCGCAATCTGATGGTTGCCGCGTCACCTACCTCATGGATGCTTCGTCATGTTTAACCGAACCAGGTCAACGCGTGGTATGGGCATGTTGATGGTCCTGTTGATTGCGTGCGGGCTGATGCTGCTGTTGATTGGATTGAGCCAATGCACCAGCGCTGATCAAAGTGGTGCCTCTTCCGATGAATACACCGCCACGCTGAGTCAGGCGGCCGAAACCGGTAAGCCCGTGGTGTTGGTGTTCACGGCTGCATGGTGCCCGCCTTGCCAGATCATGAAGAAACGCGTCTGGCCCGATCCGCAGGTCCAACAACTCATTGCCGGGAAGTACCACAAGGTGGTCATTGATGTCGACCTGCCAGAAACACGTCACATCTCCGATCAGTTCGGGGTTCAGTATCTGCCCACCATCGTCATCCTTGATGCCGCGGGTAACGAACGTAAACGCGCGAACACGATGGATGTCGAGCAGTTACTCGCCTTCCTGAACAGCTAATCCCTTACTCGTTCTTACCGTCAATCGCATTGATCACATCGCCACTGGTGTATCCGTTGGCCAGCCACGGCTCCGCGCCATCCTTCAGCACCACGAGCAGCGGAATGCCCGTTCGCTTGTATGTCTCACGCAGCAGTGTCCAGCCCGGCGCGTTGGTGCTGGTCAGGTCGACAGTGATCGACACCACATCCTCCTTGGCCAGGCGACTCTTCACCGGCTCCACGTTCAGCACCGCTGCCTTGAGTGCCTTGCAGTTCAAACACCAGGCCGCGGTGAAGTCCATCACCACGATTTTTCCCTCGGCCAATGCGCGCTCCGGCAGGCCCGGGGTGTAATCCATCCAGGTGGTGGTGATCAACGGCATCGGCCCACCTTGGGTGATCGCCTCGGCCAGCGCTGCCTGCTTCAGTTGATAGGCTTCTCGGGCATTGGCGGTCGTGGTGATCGCATAGAATACCGCGGCCCCCGCGATGAACAACCCCACCAAAGTGAAAATGGTTCGCTTGCCTATTCCGGGGGTGATGGCGAACGTCCGCACGATCAACCAGAGTCCAGCCAGACTCGCCAGCAGGGCCACCGCCCACCAGTGCAGTTCCTTGCCGATGTACGGCGCATCCTGCACCAGCGCGATCAGGCCTGACCCGATGAAGTATGCTGCAGCCGCCATCAGCAGCAGGCCCATCACCTGTTTGACCAACTCGCTGGCCGGTCCGGTGCGCGGGATGCGCTCCAGCCAACCGGGGAAACCGGCGAGAATCAGGTACGGCAATGCCATGCCCACCCCCAGTGAGGCGAACACCACCATCGTCAACCACCACGGCCAACTCGCTGCCGCGGCCAGCAACGCACCCGCCACGAAACCGAAGCAGGGCAGGCCGAGTACCGCGGTCATCACGCCGAAGATAAACGACCCGGTCGGTGTGTCCGCCTTCGGGTTCACCTTGTACACCGCCTGCGGCAGGTTCAGCAGGAACAGGCCCATGATGCCCGCACCCATGATGCCGATGATCACGCCGATGCCCACGGTCAACCACCAGATGCCGAAGATGCGCGACGGATCGAGCGCCGTGGAAATCAACGCCATCGGCAACCCCGCCACCACCCAGAACATCACCACGCCCAGCGCCATCCACGCGCCCAGGTAAAACGTCCGACCCCGCGAACCGGCGTGCTGCGTCAACGTGAGAATCTTGATCGGGATCACCGACAACACGCAAGGCGTGAGGTTTAACACAAACCCCCCGAGAATCCCCAACAACGCCGTGATCCACCACGTATCCGGCACCGCGGCAATGGTGTTCTCCCCCGAAGCCGCTCGCGGCTTCGCGTTCCCTGATTCCTCATCCCCTGTTGGCGCAGACTCCACCACCGGTATCCCCACATCAATCGTCCGGCTGTCCGGGATCTCGCAATACTCATCCGTGCACGCCTGCCAGTTCACCGTCACCGCCAGCGGTCCGATCGCGCCCGCCTTCGCTATGATCGGTACGGCAATCTCCACCTTGTCCGTGTACACCTTCACCGGCTGATCAAGCCCCACCATCATCAGTGGCTTGCCCGTCGGATACTTCGGCTTGCCGACCTTGACGCCCTTCACCGGGGCGACGATCACGCTGGTCGGCACGAGGCCCTCCATCGAAGCGGGGTATGCGTTCAGGTGAAACGCCGGATTGATCGTCAGCACCACGATCAGTTGCGCTTTCTCGCCGGCTCTTACCTCCGCCGGTTCCCAGCGCGTGCTGATGGTCACCGCCTTCGCCGGATCAGCCTGTTCAAACGGGCCACCGGCCACCATTGTTTCCGCAGGGGCAACCACATCCGAAACTTCCGGGGGCGGGGCGGTTTCCTGGCCTGAGGTCGGCAGGCACAGCATCGCCAGCAGACATACGCTTGTGAGAAGGTTTCGCCACATATCGCTAGGTACTCCCAGAGATGGCCGCCGGTTCATCATATTCACTGGGTCGGCTTTCGTGAACTGTTGAAGACACAAACCCAACTCGTCCGATAAGATGGATACATGACCGACCTGCTTGACCAAAATGAAGTCGATGCTCTTTTGGCATCCATCGACAGTGCCCCGGAAGAGGAGGCCGCGACCGATGCCCCGCAAGAGCAGGTGTTTATGTCGAATCGCCACCGGGCGGATGAGCCGCTGGAGATTCGACCTTACGACTTCAAACGTCCCGAACGCGTCAGTAAAGATCAGATGCGGGCGCTGGAAACGTTGCATGAAGCGTTCGGCCGTAACTTCGCCGCGGCGCTCAGCGGGTTTCTGCGCACGATCATCGAGGTCAAAGTCGCCCACATCGAACAGCTCACTTACAGCGAGTTCATCCACGGCCTGCCCAACCCCACCTGCTTCAACCTCATCACCGCCAATCCGCTGGAAGGGCAGATGTGCCTCGAGATCAGCCCGCTGATCATCTACCCGATCATTGACCGTTTGCTGGGTGGCTCGAACGCCGACCTGTTCATCCCCCAGCGTCCGTTGACCATGATCGAACAGCGCCTGGTCAGCAAGATCACCGACCGCGCGATGAGCGCGTTGGCTGAAGCGTGGGAAACGGTGACACCCGTGACGTTCACGTTGGCGGAAACCGAAAGCAACCCGCAGTTCGTGCAGATCGTCCCGCCGAACGAAGTGGTGGTGGTTGTGGGGTTTGAACTGAAGATGGGTGGCCGCGCCGGCACCATGAGTTTGTGTATTCCGTTCAACGTGATCGAACCGGTGATGGACAAGCTCATCAGTCAAAGCTGGCAGGCCTACGGCAACGCGCGGAGCGATGACGACCTGCGTGACCTGCTGTCAGAAAAACTCGGCCGCGCGAAACTCACCACCGCCGCGGTGCTGGCAGAAACCACCATCACGGTGGGCGACCTGCTCAGCATGGCCCCGGGCGATGTGATCGTCACCGAAAAGCCCGCCAACCGCCCGGTGGTGATGAGTATCGAAGGCCGCAAGAAATTCCTCGCCAACCTCGGGCAGTTCAAGGGCAAGCGCGCTTTAAAAATCACCCGCCCAGTGGAAGCGAAGGACCGGGTGTGATGAAACTTACAGATCATTGAAAGGGGTGGTACATGGATATCAGTTTGGCGACGGTAAAACTGGCAGTGCTGGCCCTTCCAGGTTTGCTTGGTTGGCGAATGTACAAGAAGCTACGCGGCCGCAGCCAACGCCCGGTGTGGGAAGATTTCTGCGAGATACTTGCGTTCTCGATTATCTCATACATGCTGTGTGCCGCATCGTTTGGGCTGTACCATTGCGCGGCACAAGGATTTTGGGATATGTCAGGCTTTGATCTGGCAGTCGGGAGAGCGCTTTCTGGAGCAGATGTTCCGCTTTCATGGAGCGAGATCGCGCTTGCGTGTTTGTATGGACTTTTGGCCGCTACGGTGGGTAGTTTGGTACATCGCTATCGATTCGTAAACAACATTGCCCGCAAACTACGAGTATCAAGCCGTTCAGGCGATGAGGATGTATGGGACTACTTCCACAACAGTTCCGATACAGGTTGGATCTTTGTGCGGGATCACCGTTTGGGTTTGGTATATTATGGTGCAGTAACAGCTTTCTCCGAGAGTGGTGAGGAACGTGAGCTTATCATTGAAGATGTCAGCGTATATGAGAATAATGGAGCAAGTGGAGAAGCGGAATTGCTGTATGAGACTCCTGCCATGTACATCGCTCGAGAACGCGACGATTTGACAATGGAACTCCCGAAGCGACTTCAACCAATTCGCACGTTAGGAGAGTCCTCAAATGGGTAGTAAAGGTACAGGCAAAAATGTTGCACTCGGTACCCAAATTCGGGGCGGGGCAAAGCCAAAGCCTACGGTATCCAAACCACCTGTAAAACCCCCTACCCAAGGAAAACAGGGCGGCTCCAAGTAGTTCACAACCGACGAATCGGAAACAGCGCCACGCTGAGTCGGGCGTTGCCGATGCGGTCGGTCAGGTCGAAAGCGCGGGTGATCGGTGGGGCGGCGGGGTAACCGCGATCGAGGCAGCGACGTTCCCACGCCAGCAAGTCGTGCTCGGCGGTCATCTGATCGGCCGTGAAGAGAATCAGCATCAACCCGGCGTGATAGACCAGGTCGTCGCCGGCCATTTTCTTCACATCGTGCGAAACTGGTTGAAGTAACTCCGCGCTGTAACGCTTGAACGGTCCTTCATCGGTGAATTGTGCGACGGTTTTAATTTCCAGCCAGAATGCGGTTTCGAGCGGTACCGCATCGTCATCGGCAAACAGCGTGCGCTCGGCTGTCGGATCGAGCAGGGGGGCATCGTTGGGCGTGAGCACGATGTCGCATCGCTTACCCTCGGTTCGGTTGCGGGCCGTGCGGTCGCTGGGGTAACGCTCCTCCGGCCAAACCCCGAACCCGGCTCCGCTCAGGGCCTGTTGGATGATCGGATGCAGGGTCAGTTCATCAAGCAGGTCGATACCGTAGACGGCTTGCTCAGCGTCGGCCGAGGCGGCACGATCGGCCAGCGCGTCCCGCACGGCTTCGACCATCTGGACCAGGTCCCAGTTCATGGAAACAATCATACCGTAGGTCGGGGCAGGCCCCGACCTGCGGCATTCACAAGACAATCATGTCCACGTTCGGTAAGCTACGCATATGGCAACTGGCTTTATCTACGATGAGCTGTACCTGTCGCACAACACCGGCCCAAGCCATCCGGAAAGACCTGACCGGCTTCGGGCGGTGACCATGGCCCTGCAGGAAACGGGCCTCATGGACGACATGGTGAAGTACGCCCCGCGCCCGGCCAGCAAGGAGGATGTGGCACGCGTTCACGATGAACGCTACGTGCAGCGCGTGTTCGAGTTGTGTGCTGAGGGCAAGCCGTGGATCGACACGGTCGACTGTCCGATCTGCCCGGAAAGTTATGATGCGGCGCTGCTCGCTGCCGGCGGGGTGATGACCGGTTGCGACAAAGTGCTTTCCGGTGAAGTGACTAACGCGTTCTGTGCCGTGCGTCCGCCGGGGCATCATGCCGAACACGATAAGGCGATGGGCTTCTGCCTGTTCAACAACGTGGCGGTAGCGGCGGAGTACTTGCGTCATGAGCACGGCCTGGAGCGCATCGCCATCATCGATTTCGATGTGCATCACGCCAACGGCACGCAGCATTCGTTCGAAGAACGCGATGACATCCTGGTCATCAGTCTGCACGAGCATCCGCAGTTCCTTTATCCCGGCACCGGCTACGAACACGAAACCGGCAGCCGCGCGGGCGATGGGTATACGCTCAACGTGCCGATGTTGCCGCATTCGGATGACGACACGTACAAGCAGGCCTTCGATGAAAAAGTGTTGCCGAAGATCGAACAGTTCAAGCCGCAGTTCATGTTGGTAAGCACCGGCTTCGATCCGGTGCGTGAAGATCCGCTGGCGCACATCAACTTAACGTGCGAGTACATCGGCACCATGACCGCACAGCTTGCTGATACCGCACGCGAGCATTGCGAAAGCCGCATGGTCAGCGTGCTGGAAGGCGGCTATCACCTGGAAAGCGTGGTCGGCTGTACCATTACCCACGGCACGGCGCTGCTGGAGGCGGAGTGAAAGGAAGGGAACTGGTAACAGGGAACGGGGAACTGAAATGCTTCCCAAGACCATTCCCGGTTCCCAGTTACCAGTTCCCCACGCCATTTATGTTTGATCACGCCCAGCACGCCAACTACCATCCCACAACCATGCCCCACACCCGCGATGAAGACTGGTACGCCGCTGGCCTGCACTTCAGTTGCACGCAAAGCGGTAATTGCTGCACTGGGCCGACGGGCTTTGTATGGTTTAACGATGAAGAACTTACCGCGATGGCGAAGTTTCTTGATCTGACCACCGATGAGTTTCTCATCAAGCACGCGCATCAGATTCGAGGGCATTGGTCGCTCAACGAAATCAAGCGCAACGGCAAATACGATTGCGTGTTCCTCGGTCGTGATGATGCTGGATGCGGGACGTGCAGTATTTATCCGGTGCGGCCGATGCAGTGTCGCACGTGGCCGTTCTGGCCGGAGAACCTGTCGAGCGAGAAGGCGTACCGTTACGCCGCCAAGGGTTGCCCCGGCATGGCCAAAGGTTTGGAAGGTGAAGGTGAGTTCTTCCCCATCGAACAGATCCGAATTCGGCGAGACGCCACCCCCGAGTGATGTTTCACTCTGGGAGGCATGGTTTGCTGCCGCCCAACTTCCGGGGGTCGACGAAGGCCTGCGCGATATCTATCAACGCATGGATGATGAAATCGCCCTGCGCAAACCGGTGTGCGAAGCGAGCGGTCGGTGCTGTCACTTCGATGCATACGGCCACCGACTGTATGTCACCGCACTGGAAATCGCATGGATGCTGAGACAACGATACGCAGGGGAGGGCGAGGCTCCTGCCGAGCCGCTGGCGGCAGCCGATCAGCATTCGTTTCGGCTCAGCGGGAACTTCGCCCTCCCACAAGTGACGTCTTCCGGAGGCTGCCCCTTCCAGCGCAACAAACTCTGCTCCGTCCGCGACATCCGTCCCCTCGGTTGCCGGGCATACTTCTGTGACCCCACCGCCCGGGATTGGCAAACCGACCTCTACGAACGCTACCTGCTCGACCTGCGTGCGATGCACGATGCGTTCATGATTGAGTACCGCTACCTCGAATGGCGTGCGGGATTGGCGGAGGCGCAAAAAGTTCTGTCGGCATAAACTCTATTTATTTCTTGAGTTAGCTACGCACGGCAATATCCTTATCTGAAATTTATATGCAGTTGTGGTGTGGTGTGATATGTTGTTTCAAACGGCGGCCGATGGCGTTTGTTCTCATGCTATGCATGGTACGGGGCGAATTGGCTGCCGCGGGGCGAGAGGCGTGGCCTTCTCGCGGGGAGAGTACCTCGGCGGGCAGGTGCGAGAGGAGAGCGTTCCATGAAGTTGCAGCAGATGGTTTTGGTGATCGTGGCCGCATGCGCCGTGTCGGTCAGTTCGACGTTGGCCGACGAGTTGGACTTTGAAGGTTTTCCGGTTGGTCCGCTGTTTGGTGTGGTGAATGAGGACAACTTCTGGATCAACTTCACCAACGGTGATTTCGAAATTTATGCCAATACCGGGGTAGGGGGCAGTCAGAGCCCGAACATCGAGCCGTTCGTGACCGCACCGAACGATGGCTTCTTCGTGATCGCCCCGGTTGCGGCAGGTAACCTCGACCTCATCTCGTTCGCGTTGAACTACAACGGCAACGAAACCAACCTGGGTGTGCGTCCGGCCAACTTCGGTGTGCCCACGGGTGAGTTTTTTGCTTACACCAACACCGGTGGCAACTACGTCACGCAGTTTCCGAATTTCACGATTCCCTATAACCAGGTCATTTTCGACATGGTGAACGAACCGGTCCATTTCGAGTTCGGTCTGCGCGGTGCGACACACATTGATAACATCAACATCATTCCTGAGCCGATGTCGTTGTTGTTGATGGGCAGCGGTGCGATGGCGTTGGTGCGTCGCTATCGTCGCGCTTAATCAGCAAGGATGGCATTGATCCGATTCAGTTCATCTTCCGTGAACTCAAGCTTATCGAGCGCCGCCACGTTGTCGTCGATCTGCTTCACCTTGCTGGCGCCGATGAGTGCGGTGGTGACACGTTCATCACGCAGTACCCAGGCCAGGGCCATTTGGGCCATGGTTTGACCACGTGCTTCGGCGATTGTGTTCAACTGCTGCACCTTGGCGATCTTCTCATCGGTGACGGCGTTTTCGTTCAGCGTGCCGTCGGCACAGGCGGCGCGGCTGTCTTCAGGGATGCCGCCAAGGTACTTGTTGGTCAACATGCCCTGCGCCAGTGGGCAGAAGGCAATCACACCCATGCCGTTCGAACCGGTTGCGTCGAGCAGGCCATCTTCGATCCAGCGGTTGAACATGGAATAGTTCGGTTGATGAATCACCAGCGGCAAGTTCAGATCACGCGCGATCTCAGCCGCGGCGTTGGTGCGATCTGCATCGTAACTGCTGATGCCGGCGTACAGCGCCTTGCCACTGCGTACGATTTGATCAAGTGCGCCCATGGTTTCATCCAACGGCGTGCCCTCGGAAGGGTCCGGCCGGTGCGAGTAGAAGATATCGACGTAGTCCAGTCCGAGCCGTTTCAGCGAAGCATCGCAGCTGGCGATCAGATACTTGCGGCTACCCCATTCTCCATAAGGCCCGGACCACATGCGGTAGCCGGCCTTCGACGAGATGATCAACTCATCACGATGCTGTGCAAAATCTTCTTTCAACAACCGACCGACGTTGATTTCCGCGCTGCCGGGGGGTGGACCATAGTTGTTCGCCAGGTCGAAGTGCGTGATGCCCAGATCGAACGCGCGCCGCAGCATGTTGCGCGCGATTTTCAGGTCCGCCCCATCGCCGAAGTTGTTCCAGCAGCCGAGTGAAATCGCCGGCAACATCAGGCCGCTGGTACCGCAGCGTCGGTAGGTCATCTGATCGTAACGGGCAAGATCGAACGTCATGGAGCATCACCTTCTTAAGGACCTGGACTGAACCGACGGCCAAAAATGGCCGACGCTTTGCCAGGCAGAGCATCTCGCGAATTGTGGTTATAATACCGCCCCCAACCGGCAGAGGATAACCGGCTCATGATTATTCAGACCCAAGCATTCGCCCGTGTCGGCCTGATCGGCAACCCGTCCGACGGCTACTTCGGCAAAACCATCTCAGCCATCGTGCGGAATTACTCCGCCAAAGTGACTTGTTATGAATCGCCCCAACTGATCATTCACCCACAGCGCTCCGACCGCAGCGATTTCGTCAACATGGACGACCTGGTGGCCGATGTGAAGCTGAACGGTTACTACGGCGGCATTCGTCTGATCAAGGCGGCCATCAAACGCTTCCACGATTATTGCGCCGAGCATGGCTTTAAACTCGACGCTCGCAACTTCACCATCGAATACGACACGGACATTCCCGTGCGCGTGGGCCTGGCGGGGTCGAGCGCGATCGTCACTGCTGCCATTCACGCGCTGATGAGTTTTTACGGCGTGGAAATCGGCAAGCCGTTCCTGCCGAATCTCGCACTCAGTGTTGAACTGGATGAACTGGGCATCGGGGCCGGCCTGCAGGACCGCGTGATTCAGGTTTACGAAGGCGCGGTGTTCATGGATTTTGATCGTGACCATTTCACCAAAGCCGGCCACGGCAAGTATGAATCACTCGACACCACCAAACTGCCGCCGCTGTTCGTGGCATACATGCCCGTATTGGCCGAAGGCACCGAGGTGCCGCACAACGATTTGCGTGCCCGTTTCAACCGTGGTGAAGAGAGTGTTCTGAAAGCAATCGATCAGTTTGCCGATTTTGCCCAACAGGCGCGCGACCTGATTCAGGATGGCCGCGGCAACGAAATCGGGCCGTTGATGGATCAGAATTTTGATCTGCGTTGCGAAGTGATGCAGATATCCGAAGGCAACCGCCGTCTCGTCGAAACCGGTCGTTCGCAAGGGGCATCGGTGAAGTTCGCCGGCAGTGGCGGGGCGGTCATCGGCACCTACGATGGCGACCCCGGCCGGTACCAGGTGATCGTCGATGCGTACAAGAAGATCGGCGCCGAAGTCTTCGTGCCGCAGGTTCAGGCGGATTAGCCATCTGACCCCTCTCCCCCGAGTGGGGGAGAGGATGGGTGAGGGGGTTGGTTCTGGACTTGTGCATTTGCCACGGCTCTACCCTCACCCTAACCCTCTCCCTTCAAGGGAGAGGGAATGGAGACGCGCTTCTCATGAGTTCAGTCACCCAAGCCGTCATTCCCGCTGCGGGTATGGGTACGCGATTTCTTCCGCTGACCAAGTCGGTGCCGAAGGAAATGCTGCCGATTGTCGATACCCCGGTGATTCAGTTTGTGATTGCTGAGGCCCTCGCCAGTGGTATCACGGAAATTCACATCATCACATCAGAGTCGAAGCGCGTGTTGAAGGACCACTTCGATCCGGATCCGCAGCTTGAGTCATTCCTGCGCGATGCGGGCAAGGATGCGATGATTGATCAGCTTCACGCGATCAGTGGCGATGCGACCATCAACTACATCTACCAGAAGCAGCAGCGCGGTTTGGGTGATGCAGTGCGCTGTGCGCGCAGCGCGGTGGGTGATGAGCCGTTCGCCGTGCTCCTTGGGGATACCATCATCGATCCACTTCCGGGGGTGCCGGCGGGATTGAAGCAGTTGATTGATGTCTACGAACAGAAGCAGGGCAGTGTGGTGTCCGCCCGATGCATTCCGCGCGAGTGGGTGAGTCGGTATGGCATTCTCGATGGCCAACCGATTGATGATCGCGATGATCTGCTTCGCTTAGCACGGCTCGTCGAAAAGCCCCGCATGAAAGATGCACCGACGAACCTGGCCATTGCCGGTCGGTACGTGTTCAGTCCGCGCATCTTTGAATTCCTTGAGGATGCTCAAGCTGGTGTGGGCGGTGAAATTCAACTGACCGATGCAATGAACGCGCTGGCGCAGGTCGAGCCGTTTTTCGCGCTGGCGTGGCAGGCCACGCGCTTCGACATCGGTAACCGCACCGACTATGTGCGCTGCTTCGTTGAACTGGCGTTGCGACGCGAAGACATTGGGGACGATGTGCGAAAAGTGCTGAATGAACTGTTAGCAGAAAGAAAAGATGATCAAGACATTACTAAAGAAGTTTGAACGCACATTTGTACTTACCGGTGTCATCAAGGAATTTGGGGTCATCAGTGACTTCAAACACAAAACCTATCAATGCGAAGTTCAAGCATTCTTACGGAAACTGGATGACAAAACTGTGTTTACTCTAAGACACAAGAACAAACATCCAGGCAACACCAATATTCAATATCTGGATTTTGATGCAGAAGGTATCAAAGGTCTTGAGGAAACTATACAGAAACTTAAGGAGCAGGACGCATAAGCGGCTGCTAACAATCGCATGGACAAGTATTTTGAAAAAGCGCGCTTTTTTAAAAACTGTCATGCGTGGCGTTGAGTCGCTAGCCGTAGGTCGGGGCAGGCCCCGACCTACTCAAAACCTGTGGATGGTCACCCGCAGCTATGTGCCATCGGCAAAATCACTTGCGGGTGAAATCGTCACGTTTTCCACGGCTTATCCGCATATCCACAATCGAACAAAACACTGCGATTTGCCTTGCGAACGTTTATCGGTCGCGTTCTCATATGCAGTGGCAGTTCACGTGCTGCCGTGGTCGGTCCCGGCTGACCATCAGGTCTTTGGCAAGTGATACACACGTCGGCAGGTAACAGGCGATCACGTTCAGCGTGAAATGTGATGTGGCCAGCGCATTCGGTCACGGATGCGGCCTGAAAACAAATCGCATGTCTGTTACCAACCTCGCTCATGGTTTGCGGTAAGCGGCTACGGTCGCGATCGGCAGGCGATGAGGACTCGGTCGGCGACACGCGGCACGGCATCGTCAGCAAAGGTACAAGGCCACGGCCATGCACCTGCGTGAAACGAGCTGTGCGAGCGGTCGTGTTCGGATGACGTTGCGATCCGCGAAGGCTATGCCTTCAACGCGAACGACGCGCACCGGATCACGGGTTGCGTATGCCGGTTCAAACATTCATCGTGCGGCGCCCGTCGCCCACATGAAGGGCGGCCGGCCGGGCAACCACGGAGATCGAGCGGCAGGGCAGACTCAATTCTTTATGACGAAAGTCACAAGGAAAGGTTTGCTCGGTTTGAGGTAAGTTTCAGCCTCCGCACGTGATGCAGCTTCGGCTGCATTGCGCGGAGCGAGGAGACTGAGAGCGGCGTATCTGCAAGCGCAGTCCAACGAAAGCGCATGAGGCGCAGGTTTGACGACGCTTGCAGAGGACGCCGCGACCTGCACCAGACCGGTTACATCGCGATGGCGAAAGCCTGCGCGAGATGGCACGGGGATGATCACCCCAAAACCGCCATCACCAGTTCTGATGCATTTGGCCGGCAACGTAGGACGCAGGATGGCACATGCCCGACGGGGCTTGGCCGCACCGGAACTGCATGTCCGCGTCGCAGCTCAGGAGAACGCACAGGTTGATCGGCCGATCGACCCGGTGCGTTCTGAAACCAACCGATGTGCCCTGTGCACGGGGTAAGTGTTGTACCGATGGCGAAGCGGCTTCGGTTGACGATGCCATCACGCAACACGAGATCACATGTCAACCAAACGCGGCTGCATTGCATGGTCACCACGCAATGCAGAACAGGAGGGTCGGGACCGACCACGGCCGCATGTGTCATCGTCAGTGAGGTTGGGGTGAAAGACCCAGGGACTTGGAGGGAGGGCGAGGCCGCACTGCGACCTCGCTTTTTTTGTGCGCGATTTAAATATACGTGGGTGCCACACAGCATCCGTCCGCGGTGCTGTGTGCTGAAAGCGATGTTGGCATGAAACACATAGCACCCTGCGGGATGCTATGTGGCACCCATTCTTTGTTTACCGCTGGTTGAGGCTTACTTCGCCTTCATCGGCACAAGGTAGATTTCCACGCGACGGTTGGGTTCTGCGCCGGTCTTGGTGTTGGCCACCACCGGGCGGTGTTCGCCGTAACCGGCCACGCTGGTGCGTTCGGCCGGAACACCGGCTGCCTGCAGGGCATTACGCACGCTGATCGCGCGGTGCACAGAAAGGTGCCAGTTGGTGGGGTGCTTGGCTTTTG
>JANQFT010000178.1 GCA_028277685.1 Phycisphaeraceae bacterium | reverse complement strand
GCGTTCTTCAGACTTTTGCCCATCTTGCCGTACACTTCGCGCACGGACTGGCCGTCGTGGAAGAACTTCTCGCCGGTCTTACCCTGTACTTCGGATGCGGGCTTGCCATCGGCGTTGACGACCTCGGCGGCAGGCACGTTGATACCGCGTTCATCCTGGTAGGCATAGGCCTGGATGTAGCCCTGGTTGTAGAGTCGGCCGAACGGCTCGGGGGTGGAAACGTGCCCAAGGTCGTACAACACCTTGTGCCAGAAGCGGGCGTACAACAGGTGAAGCACCGCGTGTTCGACACCGCCGACGTAAAGGTCAATCCCGTTATCACCCATCCAGTACTTCTCGCGACCGGGGCTGGCGAACCATTCATCGTTTGTCGGGTCGAGGAAGCGCAGATAGTACCAGCATGAGCCGGCCCATTGGGGCATGGTGTTCAGTTCGCGCTGATAGGTGACGCCGTCAATCTCCACCGTGCGCCATTCTTCGGGAGCGCGACCGAGCGGGGGTTGCGGGGGTGCATCGGGATCATCCGAAGCATGCGGTTTGAAGTCTTCCATGTGCGGATGTTCAACCGGCAGGTCATCGGCATCGACCGCGCGGAGTTCGCCATTCGGCCCATGCAGGATCGGGAACGGCTCACCCCAATAACGCTGGCGACTGAACAACCAGTCGCGCAGTTTGTATTGCACTTCCGCCTTGCCGAGGCCTTTCGCTTCTAGCCATTCGGTGATGGTCTTCTTTGCATCGGCGGTGGGTAGATCGTTGAGGGAGACTTCATCGTTGGCGCTGTTGGTGTTCACACCCTCACCGGTGAATGCGGGGAAGGATGCCGCGCCAGTCGTGTAGACTTCACGGAGCAGTGCCACCGTGCCGAGGGTGTCGTACACGCCAGCCTGATGCACACGTTGGTAAGCTTCTTCAGATACCGCATCGCCGGGTTTAACCTTCATGTCTGCCCGCATACCGGCCAGTGTATCCTTGGGGGCACCGGTCAATTCACCGGAAAAGTGAGTCAGCAGCCACGTATGCGATGGTGCGAGAACAGGCACGATGGGCAGGCCAAACGTTTTGGCAAACTCGAAGTCACGCTCATCGTGCGCGGGCACGGCCATGATCGCGCCGGTGCCGTAGACCATCATCACGTAGTCGGCAATCCAGATAGGAATGTGCTCGTTGTTGACGGGGTTGACCGCATACGCACCGGTGAAGACACCGGTTTTCTGTTTGCTGTCGGCCATGCGGTCGACGTCGGCCTTGGCGGCAGCCGCGGACTGATACTGCTTCACCGCATCGCGTTGACTACTGGTCGTTAATTCATCCACCAACGGATGTTCCGGTGCAAGCACCATGTAGGTGGCGCCGAACAGCGTGTCCGGCCGGGTGGTGAACACGCGGATCAGTTCATCGCTGCCATCCACCGTGAAGTCGACCACCGCGCCCTCACTGCGGCCCACCCAGTTGCGCTGCATCAGTTTCACCGGCTCGGGCCAATCGACGTCATCCAGGTCATCGATCAACCGTTCGGCGTACGCGGTGATGCGCAACATCCACTGCTTGAGCGGCCGCTTGAATACTGGGTGATTACCACGTTCAGAGCGACCTTCGTTGGTCACTTCTTCGTTGGCCAGCACTGTGCCCAGCGCGGGGCACCAGTTCACCGGTACTTCGGCGATGACGGCAAGGCGTTGACTATCCACAAACGCGCGGCGGTCGGCTTCATCCAGTTCCTGCCACGCGCTGGCACCAATCGGTTCGCCATCGATCATGCCCAGGTCGTTCACATCCGGCTGCACCAGTTCGCCATCCACACCGATGTAGAACTTCTCATTCGCCAGCGCGTCTTCCAGTTCGTGGATCGGGCGGGCGGCGTTTTTCTGGGGGTCGAAGTAACTGTTGAACAGTTGGAGGAAAACCCACTGCGTCCACTTGTAGTAAGGCACATCGGTGGTGCTGACCTGCCGGTCCCAATCATATGACAAGCCCAGCACGGTGAGCTGCCGCTGCATGGTCTCGATGTTCTGCTCGGTGGTGATGCGCGGGTGCACGCCATGTTCCACGGCGAATTGCTCGGCGGGCAGGCCGAACGCATCGAAGCCCATCGGGTGCATCACGTTGTGGCCAGTCATCCGCTTGTAGCGCGAGACGATGTCGGTGGCGATGTAGCCCAGCGGGTGTCCCACGTGCAGGCCCACACCGGAGGGATACGGGAACATATCCAGCACGTAGTACTTGGGTTTGGTTTCATCGAAGCCGACATCACCGGGGCCGAGTGTTTTGAAAGTGGATTGCTCCGCCCAGTGGGATTGCCACTTGGTTTCGATGCGGGTGAAGTCGTACTTGTGTGTCTTGTCGTCCATGGTGGGCACAGTATACTGCGGAACCCGCGACGCTGGGGATGCGGCAGCGTCTATCGCGTTTCGCCCACTTCCAGCCGCATCACACTAACCCACGGAGCGCATCAGCTTGCAGGACACGCCCACCACGCGACGCATTGCTTTGGCGATCATTTTCACCGCGGCCCTGGCGGCGAATGTGATTGCCGTGCTTTCGACCGGGCTGAACGCACCGCCTTCGGGTGGCGATCAGTTTGGTTACGATGCGATTGCGTGCAGCCTGGCGGCAGGTCGCGGGTTTGGCTACGACTGGACAGACGCGGAATTCCGTCGGCCCTACCTTGATTACGATCGCAACCACGCCCAGGCGCCGCGCTTTGCCCGCTTGCTCGAACGCGATGAACCGTTCACCCTCACCGCGTTTCGTCCGCCGGGGTTACCGTACATGCTGGCGGGCATCTACCGCACGGTGGGGCGAAGTTTCGGCACGTGGCGATTGTTGAACTGCCTGTTCACCGCAACCGCAGCATGGTTGGCCGCATGGTTGGCGTGGAGCCTGGCGGGGCCGGGTGTAGGCATTCTTACAGGCGTGTTCGGCATTGTTGATCCGAGCATCAAAAAGTTTACCGTGATGATGTTGAGTGAAGGGCCGGTCATCCTGCTGATGGTCATCGCAGCCTGGATGCTGGTGCTGGGCATACGGCATCGTCACCTTGGTTATGCCCTGGCACTTGGGTTGGTGTTGGGGTTGATGATTCTCATGCGGTCGATCTTCGTGCTGTGGCTGCCGCTGATGTTCGTGGTGGTGATATGGGCGTGGCTGCGGCGTGGTGATCGCGATGCAACCGAACCACCAAAGCCGCGCTGGCGCACCGCCCTGCTCGCCGGCGTGATCTTCATGCTGACCGCCGTGGTCATTCCCTCGCCATGGTGGGTGCGGAACGTGAGCCTGCTGGATGCGATGATGCCCCTGGGCACGCAGGGCGGCATCGCGCTACCGGGCGGGTTCAGCGATGCAGCGATCGCGAACCAGGGTTGCTGGGTCGATGCTAACGCGTTCGGCGTGTTCGATGAACTGAATGCCGAACTCGACGTCGCCGGCGCTACTTCACTTGAACGTGAGAAAGCGCAATCGCAATACGGCACGAA
>JANQFT010000124.1 GCA_028277685.1 Phycisphaeraceae bacterium | reverse complement strand
GCCAGCGAGGTCCGCCGAAGTCGTCCGTGCATGGGTGTTAACTCATCTCATGCCACGCTGGCGCGTGTGCCTGACATGCTCCCCGATAATCCATCCGATCAGTACGGCGTAACCCACGCCGCTGGCTACATCGTCTGAAGCCCCCATCCAGCCCACGACCAGCGCCGCCACCCACGCCGATGCGAGTGCCGTCAGAATCCATGCAGGCTTATAGGGGGGTGATTTCATTTCGCCGGTCTGCTCATATTCATCTTCTTCAGGCCCGACCAAAGGTCCGCCGAACTCGCCCGTGCGATTCCGCCCGATGCGCCGTGTGCCACCGCTGGGTGCCACACAGCACCCGTCCGCGGTGCTGTGTGATCATGCCAGATCGTAGGTCCGGGCCTGCCCGGACATGTGCGTCAAACCATGATCAACACGAACTGTCCGGGCAGGCCCGGACCTACTCACTTGGTCGTGGGTTATCACTCACACGACGTCGACTTTTTTTGAGCGCGGATTTGCCGGCGACCCAGCCACGCCGATGCTCCCGCGGCGGCCAGCCCCCCCAGCAGCAGGGCCGACGTCGGTTCGGGCACGACGGCGATGTCCACTTTCGCCATGTACACATTCGTCGAACCTTCGTGTGTGCTGTAGTAACTGACCCAAAGCGTGCCATCTTCATAGAGCATGCCGGGATAGCTGGTGTCACCGCCGGATGGCAGGGTGAGGAACTCGGTGAGGGTGCCGTCTTCGATGTCGAGCCAACTCAATGCGGTGCGGTGAACTGGGCCGTCGTACAAGCGGGTTGCCGCGATGATGCGCCCATCGGGCAGCACGTACAGATCGGGGCCGCCGATTTGCACACCGGTGTCGGACCAGGTCCACTGGAGAAAGTTTCCGCTGGACACACCGATCTGCGATGAACGGGGCGAGGGGTATTCGTTGCGCAAGAGCACGACCATGCGGCCGTCGTCGAGGAACGCGATGCCTGCTTCGTTGGGGTGGCCGGCGTCGTACAAACGGTCGAGATACGGGGCAAAGTTGACGCCATCGGTGCTGGTGTAGAGTCGTGTGAATGTGTCGCCGTTGAAGTGGTAACCCACGCCGTAGGCGGTGTCGTTGTGCCATACGGTGCGCCAGAGCCAGATGTTCGGATCGCCGATATCCTGGCTGGCCGACCAGTTTGTTCCGTCGGGACTGTTCCACAGTCGCGTCTGGTGAGTCACGCCGGATGACGTGTCATGCAAGGCGGCAGCGCCGATCAATGACAGCGAACCATTCGAGTTAACCAGGAACTTCGCTTCGCGCAGGTCGGCATCCGTGGCGGTGATGCGGCTTGCGGTTTCCCACGTTGTGCCATCATGCGAACGAATCACATGCAGCGCGCCGTCGGAGGAGACGTGGCCCGCGCCTTCACGGTACACCACGTAGAACTGATCGTTGTAGCGCACCATATCGGTGAATGCGTTGTGCGGGGCGGTGTCGCCGATCTTCCGCACGGAAATCAGTGAGGGTGGATCACTCGCCATCGCACAGGTGGAGAGCATCATCATGCAGATCAAACAACTGACGACTTGCATGTGGCGTCGCGAGAAACTGAAACGACTCATCAGACTTTCTCCGTTGAATGTTGGGGTGGTCAATCGATGGCGATGGTGGCCAGGTAGATGCTCGTTTTGCCTTCGTGGGTGGAGTAGTAACTCACCCAGAGTTTATCTTCGTGCCACACCATGCCGGGGTAACTGCAGTCGCCAGCCGAGGGCAACATGAGGCATTCGGACCAGTTGCCGGCTTCCGGATCGACCCAACACAGGCTCATGCGCTCGGGGCGATCGTCGTAGATGCGGCAGCCGGCGATGTATCGACCATCGGGCAGACGGACAAGCGCCGGGCCACCGATGCCGCGGTCTATTTTGTGCCAGTTCCAATCGGTGTACGGGGCGATGGCCGTGCCGACCCTGGAGTACTGGTCGCGCCTTCCGCCACGGATGAGCACCACCGCGCGACCATCGGGGTCGAACGCCAGGCCGCTCTCGCTGGGGAATTCATCATCGAACATGGATTCGACCAGCACGTCATACTGTTCGCCATCGACGCTGCGATAGAGGCGTGCACATCCGTGACGAGGATCGCAGGCGTAGCCGATGCTGTAGAGCTGGTCATCATGAAGTTGTGCCCGCCACAGCCACATGTCGACCTGGCCAACTTCCTGTGCATCGGACCACGTTTGGCCGTCCGATGAATACCAAGCGACGGATTGGAACATGGCTTCGCCGATCGGACCGCGTCGCCAGGCGCCCAGAGCCATGAGTCGGCCGTCGGGCAGACACGAAAGCTTCGCCTCGCGCACATCCATCCCCGGAAGTTGGAACAGCGCGATGGTTGACCACTTGGCGCCATCGTCCGAAGCGATGATGCGCACCTGCCCGTCGTCCGAGGCGTGCCCTTCACCTTCACGAAACGACACCAGCCAACGATCGTTGAACCGGGTGAGGTCGGTGAATGCGTTATGCGGTGCCTGGTCCCAGATGCGCTGGACGTTGATCAATCGGGGTTGTGTGTCATTCATGGTCGGCATGATACGAATCATCCGTGTCGCCTGTGGGCAGAAGCCAGGCGTGGGTTCAAGGAATGCGCGGCGGAGGAATGATCTGAGCGCAGTTTCCCGCGTCCAGATTCAGGTTCATGTGCAAGACAGATTCGTGTGATCACGCGCGGCGACGACGCACGGCGATCAACGTGCCGAGGCCGAGCAGCGCCAGCGACGCTGGTTCGGGGATCAATTTCTGGCCGGTCTGGAACTCGGCTAGATTGTAGTTGGCGGAACTCAGCACATCGGACTGGTTGTCGCCGAAGTAGAAGCGATTCAGGTTAAGAGAAGCAAGCGGCGCGATGTCTGAAACCTGCTCAACGCCATCGATGTAAAGGTCAGCGTTGTTGGTTCCGGGATCGTAAACCAGTTCATAGAGCACATACCCCGTACTGCCTGTGTCAAAGGTCGTCGTGCCGTTGACGTTCACTGTAACAATCGCGGTTCCATCGGTATCGACAACGACATTCAACAAGTAACGTACGTTCAGGTTCGTACCGTCGCCGGCATACTCGACCGCGTTCCCGGAAACCGCTCCACCGGCGAGTGCTCGTATCCGTGCACGCAGCACGAAACCATCGGTTGCTGCGGCCGTGTGGTTTGCTGCGGACGGCGTGGCGTTGTAGGTCGATGAGTCGAACGATGCGGTCGTCGTGTCAGCGATCTGCCAGGCGTCATAGCCCTGGTCGTTAGCGACCGGCGTCAGTGCCGCATCAGAGTTTGCCGCGGTGGTCAGAGTGAAACCTTCACTGGCCGGGTCGTTGTTGCCGCTGTGGCTGAAAACGACAGCGGCGCGAGCGCCGGTGGTCATCAGCAGGCCGGTCAATACCAAGGCGAGGGCAATACCTCTGTTCATCGTGATTCTCCTTTCAGTCAAGTCATGCAATGCGTGATGGATCAGTTTGAAATCAAACGTCAGTGTGAATGAATGAGATATGGTGGCATCAGGTTGGGGGCATGTCGGTTGTTTCCTACTCTGGCGATTGGTTGAAGCCGTGGATCTGATCGAATCGGCCCAGGGCGAATCGCTGGTCATGTTCGAGATGGTCGGCCATGGCGGCGCGCGCCTGGTCGATTTCCTGATGACGGATGGCTTTCTCGATCGCGCGATGGCTTCGCCGCATGCGGACGGCTTCGGCCAGCACCATCAGGTTCGTCACGCCGTGGGCATCGGCCACGGTGGTCATCTGCACCAGCACGCGCAGGTGATCGATCAGCCGCACGGTCAGCGGGTTGCCGGCCGAGGCGAGGATAGTGCGATGAAACTGTTCATCGTTATCGACCACCTGCTGGGCCAACGCGGGGTTGAAGCGGTACCGGTCGGCCTGCCGAAGTTTCTGCAGCAGATCATCCAACCGATCGTTGATGTCCAGCATCGTGTGGGCGTTGGTGCAGTTGATGTCCTTGGCGGCACGTGCGGCGGCTTCCGGTTCCAGTTGGGCACGCAGGTCCAACGCATTGGCCAGTTCAAAACGGCCCACCGCGCGGGGATAGATGCCTGAACCGCGCTTCTGCTCGACCAGGCCCTCCGCCTCCAGCCGGGCCACCGCATCGCGGATACGTTCGCGACTGACACCAAGGTCTTTGGCCAATTGTCGGCTGGACAGACGAGCGGAACGGCCCTGCTGGCCCCGCCCAATCTCGCCCACGGCTCGACGAACAGCGAGATAAACCTCGCTTCTATCTGTGGTTGTGCTTTCTATCATAGTGGATAGCCAGTCTTATTGAATTGGGTACCCAAAATTACACTCCCGCCTTTCCCTTGTCAAGAAAAAAGGTAGTGGGTCAGTTTGAATCAAAAGACATCCACGAGCCGCGCGCGAGGTAGCGGTCGGCTCAACCGCACGAAGATGGCGGCATTTTCTGCGGTCCAACGACCGCTCCTTCACAGTCGCGGCTCGTGGAATTCAAACTGAATCACTACCCATCTGCCTTCGTCGAGGGTGCGGCGGACTGGGGCACCAGACCCCCAAGCCCGTGGCTTCCACAAGTTTTTTCACAAATGTCAAAGTTTGCGCGCGTGGTGACACGTCACCGGGCGTTTCAGTGGGGAAGGGCGTTTTTGAGCGGTGAAACGCGGTTTGGCAGAAGTCTCTGCCATCTGCTAGCTGTTTTGGCAGTGTTCGGAGGCGCCTGGTTGTGGCTATGTGGGGGTCAGATACCGAGGACGTTGAAGCCGGTGTCGACGTGCATGATTTCGCCGGTGATGCCGCTGGAGGCGTCGGAGAGGAGGAAGACGGCGGCGTCTCCGACTTCTTCACCTTCGATGTTGCGGCGGAGGGGGGCACGTTTGGCGTGGTGTTCAAACATGAAGCCGATGCCACCCACGGCCATGGCGGCGAGGGTACGCAGGGGGCCGCCGCTGATGGAGTTGACGCGGATGTTGTGTTCGCCGAGTTCGGCTGCGAGGTAGCGGGTGGTGTGTTCGAGGGCGGCTTTGGCGATGCCCATGACGTTGTAGCCGGGCACGACCTTTTCTCCGCCGTAGTAACTCATGGAGATGATCGAGCCACCATCGGGCATGAGGGAGATGGCCCGCTGGCTGATCGCGAGCAGGCTGTAGGCACTGATATCGAGGGCCTGGTTCCAGCAGGCGCGGGTGGTGGTGTGGAAGTTACCGAGTTGGAGGAACGTGCGGTCGGCGAAGGCGACGGAGTGGACGATGAAATCGATTTTACCGTATTTGGCACGGATGGATTCGAATAGTTGGTCAAGCGATTCGTCATCGGCGACGTTGCATGGGCAGAGCCAGGAATCGGTGAGGCCGAGTTCCTCGAGGGCGAGGTTGACGCGTCGGGCCATTTTCTCGCCGGGCAGGTGGCTGAAGCCGAGGTTGGCTCCGGCGGCGATGAGCTGCTTGGTGATGTACCAGGCGTAACTGCGGTCGTTGGCGATCCCGAAGACGATGCCGGTCTTGCCTTCCATGGTCTGCATACGGATTGGCTCCCGCCAAGTTGGGTGAAATGGGACAAGTTGGTCGAATGGCATAGGGTAGGCGAGGGTTGGCGTGATGGCAACGTGTTGTGGAGAAGTGGTTTGGCATGCGGGTTGCGGGGAATGGTAATCAGTAGTTATAGCGGCTTAAATGCTGGTGTGTTAAGCAGGCATACGTATCAGGTAGAGATTGTTCGAATTGTGCAAAAGGATTTGACTTAACGTTGTGAGGTGGTATGTTTAGCATCGAGACTGCGAAGGGGAAGTGAAGAGACGAGCTAAAACCCCATCGCAATAATTGAATACTTGGTGGAGAGAAGAGAGGCGAGCATGTCCCTTCTCGTGACGGTGCGATTGCGTTGGCACTTGATGTGTCGTGGCAGATCGCCCGCCGTCTTCGACCGTATGTTCAGGTGGCGTTAGATGCTGTTGACTGCCCCAACGGCATGTGACCTTTAGCCCCATCATGCGGCGCAACAGACTTCTCTCTCTCTCTACACCAGCCGCCCGCGTTGATTCCTAATCGAGCAACGCGGGTTTTTGATTCAGAAAGATAAAATGCATGGACTTCCCCTGGTCGTCTGGCGGGAATTCCCTTGACCGCGAATCGTTGCGCGGCTACTTTAAAGTGATGGCTGGCGTAGTCATTCCCCAATCCCCAGGGAACTGCGCGGACCAAAATTGACCCCAGTTTCCTCAGCCGGATGGTGAAGTAGAGAGCACCATCCTGGAAATCGGAGAGAGTTTGCTGGTGGTTAGAGAGAGCACAGGCTGGGGAAAGAGAGAGGATCGCCTTCGATCCTCTCTATTTTTGTACCCATCTCGCGTACGTACCGGAGGGGGTGGGATTAACGAATCGCGATATTCATAACCCGTTCTTGTAAAAGTAGGTTATTCTCCAAACAAAGCAGCCTCGGTTGTTTGCGGTTATTATTCCAAGTTGGTGGCTTTGAGCCGTTGATTATGGGCACTTTTTGGGGGCCGCGCCCTTCTTGGCGTAGTTTATCGATGCATCGACTCAGCGGTTGCGGTCGATGCGGTAAGATGCTGCCGCCTCGGTAAGTGTCGGTTTGTTGTCTGACCTGAGCCTATGGGGCATTCACTGTCAGGGAATAGTTTTTAAAAAGATTAGTTTCAGGGGGAACCAGTGGACTAGATTCAATCTTGACGTCCGCCTCATATTTGTTACGGGTGTTCGCCATGGGGTTGGTCTGCGATGTCAAGCACAGTCAGCATGCGCATATCGGGCGCGTGGGATCACACACTGCATCGCGCAGCGCTGAGCGAGGCTTTGCGCTCGGATGGGCTCATCCGCAGCCTTGCCTTGGATGGGCATGGGCGTATGGTGAAAGTCACTCTGACAGATCGCAAGAGCAGGGCGCTGACGCCGTCGAGTTTGCGATGTCTGTCGCATCTGCCGACGATCAACATGACTGCCGGCTGCGTGCATGGCTGCGCGTATTGCTATATACGGGGCTACTCGCAATATCCAGGCGATGGTGCAGTGACTGTCTATCGCAATACCGCTGAGCAGGTCGAACGGGAACTGCTGAGCAAGATCAAACGCAACAAACAGCTCCCGCTGGCGGTGTACTTCTGTCCGTCTTCGGATGCGTTTATGCCTGTGGATGAAGTGCTCGATCAATCCTATTGCACGATGGCGTTGCTGTTGGGGCATCATGGCATTGGTGTGCAGTTCGTCACCAAGGGCGCGATTCCAGATCGCTTCTTCGACTTGTTCGCACAACACCCCGATATCGTGGCCGGCCAGGTGGGGTTGACCGCGTTGGATGAATCGCTCAACGCCGCGATTGAACCGGGCGCCGCTCCACCGCAACAGCGCCTGGAAGATTTAGCACGTCTGGTGGATATCGGCGTAACCACTTCACTCCGGGCCGACCCACTCATCCTCGGTGTGACCGATGGTGATGACGATCTCGCCGCGCTCTTCACCGAAGTGGCCAAGCGAGGCATTCGTGATGTGTCTGCCAGCTACCTGTTTCTCCGACCCGCCATCACCGGTTCACTCAGGCGGAGCATCCATGATGCTGTCTTGCTGCGGCGCATCCTTGCTCCCTTCGATGGAGTCAGCCGGTCGACCATCTGCTGTAGCGGTGGTGCTGGGACATTTCATCCGGTCGAAGTGCGCCGCTCCCAACTCGACCGCGTAAACCGTATTGCCGAACAGTGTGGCTTGCAGATGCGAATCTGTGGCTGCAAGAACAGTGAACTGACTAACAGCAAGTGCCACCTGGCCAACCTGGCCGCTACGACTCACACGAAACAGCAAGCGCCAGCTCAAACCCATTTGTGGTAGAAGACGTCGAATGATTGCTTGGCCGATAAGGATGTACGCCGAGCCGGCGCGGGTGGATCAGCGAGTCGTGATACTTGTAGCCTGTTTTCAGGTAATGCCTTTGTGTCCAAAGCCATGCGATGATCCATAGTTCGGGTCGTTTCTGTTGTTTGTTGTTATCCTATATTAGCCGTTTTGGTCTTTCATTTGGGGTGCACGTCGGATTGCCGGAGAACTGATCAAGCGGCTTTACCGTGAGCAAACCCACGCTTCCTATTCCTCCTGCGCCGCCATGGTCACTATTTCAGGATTTGGTAAGGGGCGAAGACTCATCGATCGTGATTCTTCATGGCAAGTCTTCCTGAGGATGCGCCGGAGCACGATGGTCGCATGGGATTACTTCTGCAGGAAGATATGGACGCGCTTGGGTTAGCGGACAGGCTACTGCTTGGCCTGCATTCGTCTGGAGAGTCGTTAAGATCAGGGGGGCACCGGCAAACGCTATTTTACTTTTGAGTTGGGTTCATTCGAGCCCAATTTATCCTGACTAATATTCGTAGACATTCCGCAATTTATTTCAGATTATTTTAAGCACTGGGCGCAGGTCAATCGAGGGGAATGCTCGGTTCATCGTCCGTAGCTGGCTGAGGCGTTTGGGGGGTGATGGTTTCGTGCGCGGCCTGTACCGTCTCGATCGCCTTGACCAGTTCATCTACAAACCGATCGACCTTACCTGATCCAGCGATGGTGTTGAAGCGATACATCGTGTCCGCCCGGGCAACGGCGAAGTGCGTCCGCCGCACCACCACGTAGCGAACCAGCAGCAGCGCGATACCCAGAAAGATGCCGCCGATGGTGAGAGTGACATCATCACTGCCCAGCGACAGCAATAACGTGGTCGGCACGCCCAGCAGGATGAGCACCACGATGATGCGATCCCAAGGCATGACCCGCCACACAACCAGGGTAGACACGCGATCGAACAGCACACGCCGCACACGATCGCTGCCCCATTCCGGTTGCAGCAACAACAACTGATGTGGCTCAACCTCAATGGTCTGCCGCCGAAACCATCCGACTTGTCTCAGCTTTGTCGCCATCAGCTATCCATCATTGCCATCACCAACGCACCTGCCCCGAGCACCCAAAGCGATCCCAGCAATGCCAGCAGTACGCCCCCAACCACCACACTCGTGCGCCCGACCATGCTGCGATAGCGTTCGCTGGTGCGCCGCAGATTAACCATCTGCACATAGCGAATCAATCCCAGAATAAGCCACACAAAACCGAAGTAAAAAAACGGTGGGATGATCGTCAGCAGCAGGTAATTGCGGACTTCACGATCCGGCCTTGGATGGCGACGTTCGAATTCTGACTGCAGTTTCTTGCTGCCCTGGGATTGGCTGATGTAGTGGGCGCTGTAGATTTCGCCTTTCACTTCGATCGCGCACAGCGAGCAGATGTAGTCTCCCGTGCCGGCGCAGATTTTCGTGGCCTGCTTGGTGGGGTGAGTGATGCAGGTGGCATCTTCAGGCAAGGCTGGTTTGGCATCGTCGGATTCAGGAAGAGCAGGGGTGAACAGGTATGCTTTGGTGATCAAACCACAACGCTGGCATTGCACCGACGCCTCGCGCGTCTGGGGTGGTTCCAGGCGGGTGTGGCACTTGGGGCAAAGAATCGGCGTGATTTGAACAGCTTGGGCCATGCTGATGTTCAGGCTGGGGTTAGTCGAGAACCACGCGGGTTTTGGTCAGCCGATCATGCAGCGCTCGCATCTGCTGTTGGTCCACCAGGGCAACGATAATGTTGGCCAAGGCAAACACGCCCACCACGACCGTTCCCACCAGGCGTGCCATGAGTGCGCCCTCGGATGTCACAAACACCAGGGGCATGGCAATCACCGCGGGCACCAGTCCCAGCCCACCGAACCAGAACGCTCGCCACATGGCTTGTGACATGGTGATCGGCTCACCGGATTTCTGCACGACACGGAAACCACAGGCCATTTTGCCCAGTGTTTTTCCCAGGCGGGCATGCATCAGTCCGAAGTAGAGCATGGCGATCAGAGCGCCGAGAATTTCGGGAATGATCTGCGCCAGCAGGAAAGCGGGATTCGTAGGTTCCATCAGGTCATCGCCATCACAGCGAACAGACGGATGATCAGAATCGCCAAGCTGCGCGATCGCAACGATCGCACGGACACGCCGTACAAATCTGACTGCACACGCTGCTGTAAAATCGCCTGCCCCCACCAGCGCCATAACGTCGCCAATGTCAGCGCGACGCTGGCGATTGGTAATGCCGCCAGGTGATGCGCGGTGACCGCGTCGATGGCCAGCCACACCGCCGCTGCCAATGGCGTGATGGCCAGCAGATAGAGCGGAATCACCGTGCTGAGGTTCGCGCGGATGTAGCGCACACCGCTATCCAATGATCGCATGCCCCAGGCTTCGCCGCCTCGATTCGAACCCGCCACGCTTATCCCCCCTCCGCCTGCATCGCCTGAAGCATCAGGCGCAGCGCGGCATTATAAAAGAAGTACAAACCTGCCCCGCACCACGGCACACACGCCACTGCCGCCCACACCAGCCAGCGCCCACTGGTTGATCGCCCACGCTGTTCCACCTGCCGACGCTGCTTCAGGGCTTCCAACCCCTCACGACTGTAATTTACCCCTTCATATCGCGTAGAACACTCCGCGCATATCGCTTGACCCGTCTCGACACATACACCGATGGCCGGACGATCCGGGTGATTGTCACAATGGCGTCGTATGTCCACCATGCCCACATTATGGTAACTCAGTCAGTGAATACCAATGACCGGTATGGTAGTGGGCTATACTGCTTCGGTATCCGACAAGAACGTCAATAAGCCCCGGGAAGAATCAGTGGTGCTCACGCGTTATTCATTGAACGGATGCGTAATGAATGGAATCAGCTATGCCGGAAGACTTGTCATCCAATACGTCGAAGCGGTACTCGACTGAAACGTTGATGCCTCAGGTTTATGATACGCTGCGCGAACTGGCTGCTCACCGAATGAAGCAGCAGCCGGGGCATTCGATCTCCGGGACGGAGCTGGTTCATGAGGTCTATCTCCGGCTGAACAGGGAAGGCGCCGGTCCAAGGTGGGCGAATCGCAGCCATTTCTATGGTGCAGCGGCAGAAGCGATGCGGCGAATCCTGATCGATCGTATCCGGGCCAAACAGTCCATCAAACGTGGTGGCGGACGGCAACGGGTCGGGATGGATCAAGTCGACCCCATCATGCCGACTGACGAAGAGAAACTGATCGAAATCAACGCGGCCCTTGAAGCGTTAGCTGATTCTGACGCTCAGTGCGCAGATTTGATCAAGATGCGGTTCTTCGCCGGCATGACGGTAGAACAAATCGCGGAGGGGCTGGGCGTTTCCACACGCACAGTGACCCGACAATGGGCCTACGCGCGAGGGCGCTTGATGGAATACCTGGACGAGGACGGTCCAACACGAAGCGCACAGCCATCCAAATCTGACGGATAAATGGCTCGTTCTTTCGGAAAAAAACGAGTTGTCTTCCGGAAGGTCTCGTTATGAGCGGTTCGACACCTATCTCCGATGATCGAATAGAAACGTTGTTTTTTCAGGCCGTTGACATCAAGGCCGGTAAAGACCGCGCCACGTTTCTCGCCGAAATGTGCGAAGGGGACGAGCAGCTTCGCTCCCATGTCGAGAAGCTGTTAACAAATTCCGAAGCCGCGGAAGAGCTTCTCGATCCCGATCGATATGACCGGTTGAACGAGGAACGGGATGCGTTGGTGCAGGAACTGGCCGAGGAAGGTCAGTTTCTGCATGAGCTCGGTGATCGTATCTCGCAGCTTGGCGATGACTACCACCTTCTCGAAGAGCTTGGTCGAGGCACAGCGGGGGTCGTCTTCCGGGCTCGCCAAGTCAGTCTGAATCGGGAAGTGGCGGTGAAGATTCTCCTTGGTTCTGTCTTGGCTTCGCCTGCGGAACGTGAACGTTTCCAGGTTGAAGCGAAGGCGGCCGCGGCGTTGAAGCACCCCAACATCGTTCCCGTTTACGAGATTGGACACCAAGGCAAACATGATTTCTACACCATGGCATTGTTATCTGGTGGCACGCTGGGCACGAGGATGACATCCGAGCGGATCGATCGTCGGGATGCCGTTCAGTTGATGTTGAAGGTGGCCCGCACGATGCAAGCGGCTCATCAGCGGGGAATTATTCATCGTGATCTTAAGCCGGACAATCTGCTGCTTGATGAGGGCGGCGAGCCATATATCAGCGATTTCGGACTGGCCTGCCGGCTGGAACAGCAGAGCACGCTGACGTTATCCGGACAGATCATGGGGACCCCGCAGTACATGGCTCCAGAACAGATGGAGTCCGGATCAAGTCTGGTGACCACGGCCGCAGATGTTTACAGCATGGGTGTGATCCTTTACGAGTTACTGACCGGTGTCCCGCCGATCCATGGTGCGTCGGTGCTTCAGACGCTGCAAATGATCAAGGACACGCCGCCGCGTTCGATGCGAACGCATGACGCGACGATCGATCGTGATCTTGAAACGATCGTGATGAAGTGCCTCGAGAAAGACCTTTCCCAGCGATACGACTCGGCCAAGGCGTTTGCCGACGACCTCGAAGCGTGGCAGCAACACCGTCCGATCGCAGCTCGCCCGCCAAGCCCCGGCGAACGTGTTCGAAAGTGGGTTCGTCGACGTCCGGTTCATGCGGCGTTATTGGTGACGGCCGCGTTGCTCGTATCGGCATTGGGGATCGGTGGCCCCATCTGGGCGATTCGAGAAGCGCAGCTCCGACAGAATGTTGATCAAGCCCTGGTTGAGACCCGAGCCGCGAAGCTTGCAGCCGAGCAATCGAGTGAACGGGCCGTTGAAGCAGCCCGACTGGCTCAAAAGGAATCGCAGGCCAATCGTCGCCTGGCCTATGCGTCGAACATGCGGCTGATCGCCACCACTGAAGCGCTTGGCCAACAGGGTTCTCTTGCGCCGCAAGCTATGCTCGCCTCCTGGCGTCCGCAAGGGGCTGAGCGCGACATGCGCGACTGGGCATGGTATTACCTCTACGGCAAAACTCACCTTGACCAGCTCGAACTCCATCATCAAGGACCGGTCCACGCAGTAAGCTTCTCGCCATACGGCGAGAGTTTCATCGTGAGCGGAGCACACGGCACCACGATGTACAACACCCTGAACCGCATGATGAGTCGGCGCATGCAAGACGGCCAAGCCCATCGGTATTCCGCCTGGAGTCCGGACGGGGAAACCATCACCACGCTCAGTGCACCCGGCATCGTGACATTCTGGAACGCAAAGACGGCAAAACCAATTGCGCTTCTGCCGAATAACAGGTCCTTTGTTTCAATCTCCTGGGGACCATCAGGGCGACGTTTGGCAACGCTGGATGCTTCGGGGCGGATTGGCATGTGGCGAGTCAATGAGAAGCCGGAACGCTTGGCCGAACACACGCATCGTATGGGCCAGCTTCATCGGATCGCATGGAGCCCAAACGGTCTGCACCTTGCTGCGATTGGTGATTCGAAGGACGTATTCGTCTGGTCGATCAAACACTTGGATGATTCGCCTGAGATCTACCAGGGACACAGCGCCGCGGTGACGACGCTTGCCTGGCAACACGACAGCGCCTGGCTCGCCACTGGAAGCCGCGATAACACGTTAAGGGTATGGGGCGTGCCTGGAGGCGTTCGGGTCGCGCGCATGCTCCAGCGCGAGGATGACGGACCGATTAGAAGTTTGGCCTGGAATCCGGACGGACTGGTGATCCTGAATACCACCGAGGACCGGGAGGATATCCTGGAGCTTTCTCTGCCCACCGGCGAACAGAAAGTGCTCAAGAGATTCCCCAAACCCATCACCGTGATGGCGTGGAATGCTGAGGCGCATTCGGTGGTTGCGGCAAACGCTGAAGGAAGAGTCTTCGTCTTTCGAAAAGGTGTGCCGCCTCATCAGCAGACTCTTTTACAAAAGGATCGCGGATTAATCTCCATCGCGTGGAGCGAGGATGGCGCATGGCTGTACTGTGTGGATGAAGAGGGAACTGTCGCCTCCTGCCACAGCGTTACCAATCAACAGAAGAGCACCACGCTGCGTCTGGGTGATACGCACGACTTACTTCGACGGCATGCCTGGAGTTCAGACGGCCGCCTCGCGCTTGCCGTGGTTTCGAAAAGAGAGTTACGCATCTTCCACCCCAGGATCAGCGATCGCGAGAAATCGTTTGATCTGGGACGCATGAAAGCGAGCAGCGTCGCCTGGTCGAATCAAAGCAAGCAAGTTTTGGTCGGTGGAAAGCATGGGGATGTGGTCGGGTTGACCCTTCGCGGTGGACGAACTGTCAAGAAGACCTACGCCTTACCATCAGATAGTACGGACAAGCCGTATCGGACAATCTCGTCCAGTCCGGATGATCGCTTCATCCTTGCCACAGGCGACAGCGGTCGGGTCGTGCTCTGGTCGAGAGCGTCCGATGCCATCGTCTTCGAATTTCGCTCAGAAGACCGCGATCGTTCAGAACGTAAACATGCCTGGCATCCGGAAAGCACGTTCTTTGCCACGGCAAACAAACGCGGCATCGTCTCCATCTGGTCCGTGGAAAACAAGAAGAAGTTACTTGAATTCCAAGGTCATCAGGGAGTGGTCAGCGCACTGGCCTGGCACCCGGATGGTCGCCTTTTGGCTACGGGTGGTCAGCTCGGCAGCATCAACATCTGGGATTGGAAAAACGGCGAGCACATCCTGGCATTGGAAACAAAAGCACAGTTTGTCACCGATCTTGCCTGGGGACCGGACGGCCGTCGCCTCGCCTCGACCGATCCGAATGGTCGCCTGATGGTTTGGGATGCCACGGCGGGCTACCTATTGAGTCGCACCACCGAAGAAGACGAGTAACTTCTTTTATATAACATTGCGACAGGTCTTCTTCGCGCGTTGATCTGTCACAAGTTCCAGTGTCATCCTTCTTTCTACAGATTATACACACCGGTAAACAGGATGGGGCTGCTTGCGCAGCCATTTCCCCGCTTTAATGTCGCGCGGAAAAATTTCAGGTGGAACGAGCAACCGTTTCAATTTTCGTGTCCGGTTTTCGTGGCCGATTCCGTGTATTGGTTGTGTGGGGGGCTTTTTGACATTGCCCCCTCGCCTGCCGACTCACCGTAGCCCCTATTGTCAGTCGGCTGTAACAGGTTCCAGCGTGGAGCCTGCCTTATTCCGGTTCTTCGGCGGCTTGGCTTGCTGAACACAGCGTTTATGTGTTCATGCAGGCGCAACCGTTACCCCTGGGAAGATTTGAGCAGAGCTGCGTCATCGATAGGCGTAGCGTCGTGGTGTGCGCTCACGTGATGACGCCAGTGAAGCGTTGTCCATGTGGGCACGCGTTATATGCACACACCACCGCGAGAAAGTGATGATCTTCCATGGTTAATGTATGGCATCGTTCTTTATGGGGTGTTGTTGCGCTCGCAACTTCGCTCACACACGCCGCGGTCATCGAGACCGGCGACGTCGTCCTCAGCGCGAACGGCATCTCCAAGCTCGTCGGCAACACCGGCGTCGGCACCTACACGGTGGACGATGGCTCCGTGGCGGTCGAGGGGACGATGCGTTTCGGCGAGACGTCCACCGGCGATGGCACCGGACTGGTCACCGGCGTGGGCAGCTCGCTCGAGATCGATAACGGCCTGATCAACGTGGGCAACAACGGCACCGGCCGGTTCACGGTCGCAGACGGCGCAACGGTCTTGATCTCGCGCGACGCTGGCGCGACGGGATCGGAGGGCGGGTTCCTGATCGCCCAACCGGTGGGCAGCGTGGGCGAAATCGTGGTGACCGGCTCCGGCTCATCCCCCACCGGCTCGGCGGGCATCGTCTGGATGGGGGGCAGCGGTCGGGCCACCCTCACCGTCGAGGACAACGCCACGGTGAATGCGTTCGGCCCAACGGTCAGCAACCCGCTCTTCCGCGTCGTCCAGAGGCCCGACGGCCAGGCCACGATCAACGTCCGCACCGGCGGCCTGC
>JANQFT010000100.1 GCA_028277685.1 Phycisphaeraceae bacterium | reverse complement strand
ACTTGGAAGATGCCCGCATGGCGGTGTATGCCGCAATGATTGATAAGCTCGACCAGAACATCGGCCGTATCCTCGATCACCTCGAAGCAGACGGCACGCTCGACAACACGCTCATCATCTTCCTGTCCGACAACGGTGGTTGCGCCGAAGTCATTGCGCCCAACCCGCGGGATATGGAAATCCAAACGACGTTCGAAGGCAAACAGATTCAGTTCGGTAACCGCACCGACCTCGAGCCTGGCCCAGCCGACACCTTCATGACCTACGGCCTGCCCTGGGCCAACGCCTCCAACGCGCCGTTCCGCCGCTTCAAACACTGGGTTCACGAAGGTGGCATCTCCACGCCGTTCGTCGCGCATTGGCCGAAGGGCATCGCGAAGAACCTGATCGCCCACGAAGCGTGTCACCTGGTCGATATTACCGCGACGATCTACGACGTGGCCGGCGCGACTTACCTGGATGAACGAGATGGCCACCAAGTCGCTCTGCTCGAGGGTGAAAGTTTCCTGCCCATGCTGCAGGGCAAGACATGGCAACGCGATCAGCCGTTCGGCATCGAACATGAAGGCAACCGCGCCTGGCGCGACGGCCGGTTGAAACTGGTCAGCCGTTGGCCCGGTGAGTGGGAACTGTACGACATGATCGGCGACCGCACGGAAACCAACGATCTGTCTGGCAAGTACCCCGACAAGGTGGCGCAGCTATCGCAGGCCTACGAAGATTGGGCGAAGCGCTGCGATGTGCTTCCGTGGGATGTGGTGAAAGCCGCGAGGTAGGTTCGGGCAGGCTCGGACCTACATGTCAGAATCGCCAAATCACGAATCTCATTCGTCCAGCGGTTCGGGCAGCAGGTCGGCCGACTCACCTTTGGCGCGTTTCTCGGCGTAGCGCTTGAGCCAGTTCTCCCAACTCTTGCCGTGGGCGGCATCTTTGCCGGTGAAGGCGAGGGATGTGATCTCGGCATAGGCAATCGAGCGATTCGCACTGCCATCTGCGGGCATGATGCGGACGAGCGAATCGTCGAGGTTGGCACCGGGATGGCGGTCGTAGATGTAGCCATTGATGGTCGACCCATCGCGCAGTTGGACGGTGACATCGCCGCGGTAATCGAAAGCCTTGTCCAGTGCTTCTTTAGCTTGGTCAAGGTTAGACAGATCAATACTCGTGCCTTGAAGGCTATCTTGCGTGTCGCTCATAGCGATCATGATAGCGTGGGAATCAGATGTTTACCGCAGAGGTCGCAGAGACCGCAGAGAAGGTGTCTAGTTCAAACTGACTTCTGCCTCTGCAGTCTCTGCGGCCTGCGGTAAATCCTTCCCGATCGTGGTTAACGCGATCTCACGCCCTTACAATACAACCTGTCAACAACCGTCAACTTCCTTTCATGGAGGCGCAGTGGTGAAGAAGCTAGCCAAAATTCTGATCGGTCTGGTCATCATCGTGGTGCTTGCGGTGGTGATTCTGGTGATGTCGTTGGGCACCATTGCCGCGGGTGCAGTGGAGAAGGGCGGCAGCTTCGCACTGGGCGTGCCGGTCAAGGTGGACAACATCGATATCGCTCTGATGGGCGGCACGGTGGGTGTGGAAGGTTTGAACATCGGTAATCCGGAGGGCTTCGAGCAACCCCATCTGATGGACACCGGGCGGTTCGGCCTGGAAGTGGAAAGCGGATCGGTGTTCAGCGATACCATCACCGTGCCGGTGATCGAACTGGATGGCCTGGAAGTGTACTACGTCAAGAAGGGCGATTCGGATAACGTGAAACCGATTCTCGCGAACTTGGAAAAACTCAAAGGCGAGGGTACCGAAGATGAACCCGCGGCAGAACCAGCAGAAGAAAAGCCGGGCAAAAAGTTTATTGTCGATCGACTGACCATCACCAACGTCACGCTCCACCTGGAAGGCATTCCCGTTCTCGGTAAGAAGACGATTCACGTGCCCAAACTCGAAATGGTCGGCCTGACCAAGGATAACGCGAAAGGTCTGGCCATGGACGAACTGATCGGCCGTGTGGTGCCGGCGGTGCTTGCGAGCCTGTTCAGCCTGGAAGATGTCACCAAACTGGTACCGGATCTTGCGAGCGGCTTGCTCAAGCAGATCGGCAATGTGGATGAGTTGGCTGGACAGATCGGTAGTCAAGCCGGCGAAATTGCGAAGGCAGCTCTGGAGGAAGGTGCAAAGGTGTTGGAAGGCGTGACCGAAGGCGGCGCAAAAGTACTGGAAGGTGCGGCCGGCGATGTGGGCAAGAAGGTGACCGAAGGTATCGGTGGGGCGATGGAAGGCTTGTTTGGCGGCAAGAAGGAAGAGAAGAAGGAGGAGTAAGCGAAGGCAGAAGGGGAGGGCATTGAGGCAAGAGGCACGAAGAAGAGCCGGGCGTGTGCTCAGGGAATGCGAAGATGCCGCACGATTTGAGCGAGTGTGTGTGAACCAATATACCAGTCCCCTTAAGCTGTCTACGTGTCTCAATGCCTTCCCCCTGATCCGTACTTTCGCAGGACTCCAGCATCATCATGAATTACCGCATGCTCGCAGTTGATCTCGATGGCACGTTATTCGATTCATCGGGCACGGTGCCGCAGTGCCACGTGGAGGCGATGCAGCGGGCGAAGGATGCGGGCATGATGGTGGTGTTGGGCACCGGCAGAGGCTTGAACGAAGCGAGGCCAGCGATCGATCAGTTGCAGCATGATGGGCCGGTGGTGTTGGCGAACGGTGCATTGGTGAGTGATCCGGCCACGGGGAAGACGCTGCATCGCATGTCGCTGGAACCACACATGGCGATGGAGATTGTGGAACTGCTGGATAACGGTCGCGATGCGGTACTGGTGTTGATGGACCCGGAGCCAACCGGTTTGGATTATCTGGTGAAGCATTGCGATCGCATGACGGCCAACACACGTTGGTGGTTCAGTGCGATCGATGCGAAGCTGGCTTGTGTGAAGGATGTGACGGTGGACGATCTGCATCACGCGCTGCGGGTGGGGATCGTCGGGCCGAGCCATCACATGCCTGAGGTGGTGGAACGGCTTAAGGCGAAGTTCGGTGATCGCATCTTCGTGCAGCATTTCATGGCGGTGAAGCAGGATGAAGAAGATGTGCACGTGTTGGAGGTATTCACCACCGGCGTGAGCAAGTGGAGCGGTTTGCGGTGGCTTGCCGGGTTGCACGACATTGAGCAGCAGCAGATCGTGGCGATTGGCGATGAAATCAATGACCTGCAGATGATCGAAGGGGCGGGGTGCGGCATCGCGATGGGTAACGCGGTGCCTGCGGTGGCGGCGGTGGCGAATCGTCAAACCGGCACGAATGACGCCGGCGGAGTGGCTCAGGCTGTAAATCATTTACTGGCAGGTGATTGGTAGCTGGTCCGATAGAAATCCCACTGGGATCAGCCTGATAAAGTAGGGAAACTATTTTGAGGTGAGAAGATGAAGAAATACTGGCCCTCGGGTGATGGTGGGCTATAATTTGCGGTATTGGGAAGACGCGGCCGGCTACGAAGCACGGCCACCCACGCGCAATTGGTGGCGTGGAGGGCGAGGAAGCGAGACATGAGTGAGAGAGTGACGCTTAATCCATTTAGACACTGTTGTTATGCGTTGACCGCGATCGTTGTTTTGATGATTGCGAGTGCCTCGCATGCATCCATCGCCACGTTGAGTGGCCTGATCACATTCGACGATCTAACACCCACGGCCAACAGCGTGCATCCTGATGGGTTCACCATACGCACCGGTGGACTCACCTTTCTGCAGTTCGAAACCGCTGGCGTGACCGTCGACATCTACCGTGAAGGTGGTGCGGGGTTTGACCTGGTCAACAATTTTCTGCCCACGCAAACGGGGAAACCTGATGGCTGGGGCAGCGATATCGACCTTGATGGCGATGTGCAAGCTGGTACCGCCGACCGTTCGGTGAGTCTGGATGCCTTTGATGATCCGAGCAATCTTGGATTTGTATTCAGCTTCTCTGATCCCATTCAGGGCTTCAGCCTGATTGCGGGTGACTTTGGCCGGGATCTGGATGAACTGGTGTTGACTGCTTATTCAGGTGAAGACCTTTCGGGCGGGCAGGTTGGCTCAGCCGTTTACGACTACCTGCCCGGAGTAGACGGCCCGACCTGGACGGATGCTCGTTTCGAGATCACCGACTCAAGTGGTTTTCAGAGCGTGCTGTTCAAGGGTGGGTTGAACGATTTCGATGTGTTTGTCGATCGTGTGTTCATCTCGTTGAGTGGGAACATCCCTGCGGATGACGAGATCGATAACCCGCAAATTGATGGGGACAGCAACCCACTGGTCGTACCGGAGCCGATGAGTGGAGCACTGCTTGTTGGTGGGTTGGCGCTGATGATGCGTCGTCGGCGTGATCACATCAGTTGATCAAGGCGCAGTTCCTGTCTGCATCATCGATTGCCAGCGTCCCATCGTCATGATGGGGAAGTACAAGCGGTACAGGTGATATCGCAGATAGAACACACGCGGGAAGCCGGTGCCGGTGAACCAGGGTTCATCCCAGGTGCCGGTGGGCAGTTGGGTATCAAGCAGCCAGCGAATGCCGCGTTGTACGTCGTAATCTTCAGCCCCGTACACCGCCATCATGCCCATGATGCCCCAGGCAGTCTGTGAGGCAGTGGATGGGCCTTGCCCCTTGAGTGTGGGGTCTTCGTAGCTGTCGGCACTTTCGCCGAAGCTGCCATCGTTCTTCTGGACGCTCTTGATCCATTCGCCGGCGCGGTGGACCCAAGGCTCGTCCATGTTCACTCCCACGTTCCGTAAACCGCATAGCACTTCCCAGGTGCCATACAAATAGTTCACGCCCCAGCGGCCGAACCAGCAGCCTTCCGGTTCCTGGGTCTGACGCAGAAACTCAACCGCGCTGGCAATAGCAGGGTGATCGATGGTCAACCCGTGGTGACCCATGCATTCGAGGGTGCGACCGGTGATATCCGGGCAACTCGGGTCTTGGATCGCGTTGTGGTCGGCAAAGGGAATGTACTCAAGGATGGGGCGGCTCATCGTGCGGTCGAATGCTGCCCAGCCGCCGTCCTCATTCTGCAGGGCAAGCATCCATTCGATGCCGCGTTGCGATGCCTCACGGGCTTCGGGCGCGATGCCGTTGGCCGCCATGTGCAGCGCCATCGCCACCATGGCCGTGTCGTCCACATCGGGGTAATAGGCGTTATTGAACTCGAAGTACCAACCGCTGGGTTCAACCTTTTCTTTGACATTGGCCATCCAGTCACCGGGATGACGACACTCTTTGGCCACCAACCAGTCGACCGCCTTGCGCATCGCCGGGTGATCAGCGCGCAATCCGCACTCGGCCATGGCATATGTGGCGATGCCTGTATCCCACACCGGACTGAAGCAAGGCTGCAGTCGAATCGTGTCCGTGTTCTCGATCATCAACCGATCGAGTTGTCGCCACGCTTCCTGCACATGGGGATCATCATCTTTATAACCCAGACAACGGAACGCGATGATGATGTACACCATCGGCGGGAAGATCGCGCCCAAACCATCTGCATGTTTTTTGCTCGTGCGATCGAGAATCCACTTTTCCATCCGTTGAATGGCAGGCTGGCGCAGCGGGCGATTCAGCTTCACCTTCTGATAAACCTTCAGCAACTTGTCGATGCCAAGGAACAGGTTCTTCCAACTGAGCAATTTCTTATCGAACTCGGTGAAGGGGCGATGCAGGTAGTCGTGGTTGGTGTACAACTCCATGATGCCCATGGGTTCGGGTAGTTGTCGCACCGGGCGATAGGTGGTCACGATGCTCAGCGGCATGATCATCGTGCGCGACCACGCCGACACCTTGTCGAGGTGGAAATAAAACCACCGTGGCAGGTAAACCATCTCCGGTGGAACCGCGGGTACTGAGTCGTAATGCATCTGCCCCAGCGCCGCCAGGTAGAACTTGCTGTAGGTGTTGCACCGTTCCGCACCACCAAGTTGAAGGATCAACTCGCGCGCCTTGACCATATGCGGTGCGTTCACATCATCGCCGGTCAACTTCAGAGCGAAGTAGGCTTTGACGGTCGCACTCAGGTCGGGCTTGGCTCCGGGGTATTGCACCCACGCACCGTCGCTGGGGCGCTGTTGGCTTCGCAAGTATGCAGCGATTTTTGGCAGGCGTGGGTCGCCCTCCTGCTCAATAATCCACTTGAGGAGAATGTACTCGCTCTGCAGAATCGAATCGCCTTCCAATTCCGCACACCAGTAGCCTTCGGTGTCTTGCTGAGCGATGAGTTCGTTGACCGCGCGCTCCAACGCCGGTCCAACTTCCGTAGCCAGGTTTCCTAAGCCCGTGATAACACTCGCATCCAGCGCCACGCCGCCGCCTGGAAGTGTCGTTGTATTTGTGGTCGCACCCGAAGTGTCTGTCATCCGTTCAATTCCTCAAAACCAACTCAATCCCATCTACATTGCGGCCCAGCCAACCGATTATCGCAGGTTCTACGTCGCAAGGCCAGTCCGGTTCATCCAGTTCTTAACTGGAACGGCGCATCCGATAACCAGGTCGATCGCATGCTCTTGACCTTGGCGTGTCTTGTTGGCATCGTGATGTCATGGGATTTAGATTCACTTGGCGAAGTTCAAGCCGCAACCGCAAGCAGGGACGAGTTGGTGCCACCATTGGTGGTGCCATCTTCGCCACGCTGGGTGGGTTGTTCCTGTTGTTTCTGACGTTCGAACTGATTGAAGCGATTGACCAACGGCTCAATTGGCACCAGGTGGATGCCACGGTCATACGTTCGCGCATCGATACCGATGGTGACAACGAAAATCCATATCAGGTTTATGTGGTTTATCAGTTCACCTTTAAGGGCAAACAACAGATCACGCCCGAGCAATCAATCAAGGAATTTGGTGACTACGACGAAGCAGAGAAACTGTTCCGCCAATATGCCCAGGGGAACACGGTGCAGTGTTGGGTGAACCCGGATGACGTCACCCAGTCGGTACTCGAACGCACGAGTTTCATGATCGTGCCGTTCATGTTGCTGCCGTTGACGTTTCTGGTGGTGGGGGTCGGATTGATCTACCACACCTGGCGAAAACCGCGTGATGCCACGCTTGGTGAAAAGGGCGAGGCGACCACAGTTGCGAAAACAGCACGCAAGGCACAGCGAGACAAACGGCTTGCCGTGGTGTTGCCCATCGGTTTCTTTGCACTGTTCGCGATCATTGGCACAGCGCTCACCTGGTTCCTGTACATCAAACCGCAACTTCTCTCGCGCGAAGCGCAGCATTGGACACCCACGCCCTGTGTCATCGAACGATCGGCCGTGCAAACCCACCGGGGTGATGATGGTAACACGTACTCGATCGACATCCTGTTCCGTTACGAAGTTGACGGCACCACTTACCGCTCAAACCAGTATGATTTCTCGGTTGGTTCATCCAGTGGGCGTTCGGCCAAAGCCAGGGTGGTACGCAAGTTTCCTGAAGGTAGCAAGGCGACATGCTATGTCGACCCGGACGATCCGGACCGCGCGGTGATACAGCGTGATGTTTCGTGGTTGAATATTGGTTTACTTGGCGTGGCGTTCGCGTTGGTTGGCTATGGTGGGATGATCGGTTTTGCCGCGCATCACCTGCGACGCAGCATGAACATTTCGCATCGCGCTGAGCATGCCTCACGCGAGGAATCCACTCTTTTTTCCAGCGATTGGCTGCCTGACTTTACTAACGTGGGACCGATGCGACTGAAGCCCAAACACAGTCGCTTTGCGAAAGTTGCAGGCGCGCTCGCCTTCGCCGTTGTGTGGAACGGCTTGATCAGCGTGTTCATCTACTTCGCCATCGCCGAAAGCGATTGGTGTCTGCGTATCTTCATGATTCCTTTCGTGCTGGTGGGGGTGTTCCTGATCTTCAATGTATTCAAGCAACTGCTGGCGTTGCGCAATCCGCGGGTGTTGCTGACGATCAATAACGATGCCATACCCGCAGGAGAGACGTTGGATTTAACCTGGGATTTGGCTGGAGGCGTGCATCGGGTGAAGCAGCTTACCATCGAACTGGTTTGCACTGAGCACGCCACCTATACCCGTGGTACTGACTCAGTGACCGACACTGAAATTGTCTTCACTCAATCACTGGTTGATACCGATCAGCCCAGTAACATTATTGGTGGCATGATCAGTTACAGCCTGCCATCTGATTTGATGCACAGCTTCACGGCCAATCACAACAAGGTGCTGTGGACGGTTAATGTACAGGGCGTTATACACCGTTGGCCGGATGTGAAGAACGAGTATCCTCTGGTGGTGTTGCCCGCTGATGTAGAAGGGGGCATGCGTTGAACACGATCAAGATCCACCTGACGGACGATCGCACCACATACACACCCGAGCAAACCATCCGCGGTAAGCTTGAGTGGCAACTGGACGATCGGCCGCGCGCGATCGAATTGCAGTTGATCTGGCAGACAGAAGGTAAAGGTACCAAAGACGCCGATGCTGCTGTCGTGCAACGATGGGATTCACCTGCACCATCGGATGAACTGAGCTTTGAACTTACCGTGCCTCCCGGTCCACTCAGTTATCACGGCTCGATGATTTCCATCTTATGGACGCTCGAAGCGCTCGCGGTCAAACCGCATGCCGTCGCATCATGTGGCATCACCATCTCCACCGCCGGGCAGGCGATTGAGTTTTCAACCGCAGACCGCGATGAATGAATGCCCCGCACATCTGAATCCGTTTCGTGCCAGTCGAATCGACGCGCTACCGTATGTGCCGGTTGACCAATCATGGGATCGGATGCTCACGCGTCTGGTACAGATGAACTTCCGCGGCGCTATCGTGGGGCCACACGGCACGGGAAAGACGACATTGGTGCAATCACTCATCCCCAGACTGAATGAACGAGGCTTCGGCGTGCATCACGGCCACATCACCGAGGCATCGCCACGTCTGCCTAAATCATGGTGGTGTGCACTGAACCAGTGCGATGAGCAAACGATCATCATCATCGATGGCGCTGAACGCATACATTGGTGGCCGTGGCATCGGCTGCTTCGACTTACCGCAAACGCTTGTGGTCTACTCATCACCGCGCACGAGGAAGGTCGCTTACCCACCTGGATACGTACGCGTGTCACCACCCAGGTGATGCTGCAGTTATTAAATGAACTGGAGCCGCATGGTATGCACGATGCAGCACAGTTGCTGGCCCGTCATCATGGCAACGCAAGATCAGTACTGCGTGAATGCTTTGGCCTTAAGCAGCGGCAACGGCCCGCGTAACCTTTTGTGCCGCATCGGTCAGGTCGGTGGCAGTTTGCATCACGGGGATGTTCGCTCGCGCTTCTTCGATGATCTTGCGGGCCGGTTCGACATTCGTGCCTTCCAATCGCACCACCAGCGGTACGGTGAAGCCGACTTTCTCTGCCGCGTTCACAATCGCACGGGCGATGCGGTCGCACTGCATGATACCGCCGAAAATGTTTACCAGAACACCTTCCACATTTTCGTCGGAAAGGATGATGCTGAACGCTTCGGTCACCGCTTCTTCACTGGCACCGCCACCGACGTCAAGGAAGTTGGCCGGTTCTCCGCCGTGCAGCTTGATGATGTCCATCGTGCTCATCGCCAGGCCCGCACCGTTGACCAGGCAGCCGATGTTGCCATCGAGTTTGATG
>JANQFT010000032.1 GCA_028277685.1 Phycisphaeraceae bacterium | reverse complement strand
CCGCCGGCACGTGACGACCGTTGGGCAGCGTGACCGAACCGGCTCGCGCGGTTTTGCCGTTGATCGATGCATGCACGGGAGCACAGACAAACGCCTCCGCCGAGCCGATCACATCGCCTACCACCACATCCTGCTTGGGTTTGGTCTGGTTTTCGTTCGGCGCACCGATGTGCTGCACCAGGGGCACGGTCACCTGTTGAGGTGCGGGTAGCACCTCAATCGGTTGGCCTTCGGCCAGTTGCTTGAACTCCGGCGGGTGAATGCCGCGCGCGAAGGTGGTGCCAAGTTGAGAGGTGGTGTTCATCCCTGGATCTCCACCTTCCGATGGATGAACCGCCCCACCGCGTAAGCGATGACCGCGCCAGCGCCCAGCCCCAACAAACCACCGATGAGTTGTGCCGTCGAAGATGAGCCGGCCAGCGCCGCACCGGTAACCGCGGTGATTAAAGGCAACCCGAACGTAAGCACAGCAGAGCTGGCCATGGTCCAGCCGGTGTAAGGGCCTGCGGGTTGGTTATGGGTGTCGTCACCTGCCGCGCAGTGACCACAGTCACCCGAGCAGGACTTTGAACCATCGGTGTACTTACGCATGGCGGAACGAATCACCTGCGGCGGTAAAGGGATGTGCCGCACTGTGTTATGTGTCACAACGTCCCGTGGCTTCGGGTCGGCGGTCATAAACACTTTTCAAAAAAGGTGCTTACATCGGCTCTTTCACAGGACGCGCCGGTCAATCAACCAATGCATCCAGTATCGCGAACTGCATCGATTTCGTCAAGGATTCGCGGGTATTCTGCAAGAGTTGCACGGGTGAACGTCAGTCGGTCTGAGATGAAAAACCGCGGCTTGGCCGAGTGATTGCTCGCTCGTACCAAAAGCCGCGGATGGGGGGGCTCAAAATTTGGGCGGACGGTGTGCAATGCTCAGATTCACACCCGCCGCGTATAAACATGATAGCAAGTGAAAGCCCGGGAGCAAATAGCATTTTCATATCTTTTTCACTTGTGATATCGGCGGACGTATCGCTACGCACTATTTCTCAGCCCGATCGGCTACCAAAACACGCGGATACCCCTCGGCATCGGCCAAAACCCGGGGGTTGGCCAAATCTGGGGCGTCTGCTGCCAAATCAAGCACGGCCTGTTTTTGGCTGGCCGCGATTTCCGCCACCAGTTGGCCATCTTCCATCAGGTAGGCCCCAGCCTGCGCGATTAACGGGCGCAGGTGATCCAACCCATCGCTGCCCGATCGCAGCGCCGCCACCGGTTCATACGCGCTGACGTTCGGGGCAACATCCTCCCACTCGGTATCACTGATGTATGGCGGGTTGGCCGCAATGAACGCGCAGCGCATCTCCGCCAGTGGCTCCAGCAGATCGCCTTCTCGGAAAGTGATGCGCTCGGCCACGCCATGTTGCGCCGCATTTCGCTTTGCCACTTCGAGCGCCTTGGCGCTGAGGTCGGTGGCAACGATGCCGGCGTTCGGCAGATTTTTTGCCAGTGCAATCGCAATGCATCCACTGCCGGTGCACACATCGGCGACCACCGGCGTGGCCAAACCGGGCGTGCGGCGGGTGCGCTGGATGATGTGCTCGACCAGCGTTTCTGTGCTGGGCCGGGGAATCAGCACATCGCGGTTCACTTCGAAGTCGAGGCTGAAGAACGAAGCCGTGCCCACCAGGTACTGCACCGGCTCGTGCGCGGCAGCACGTTCAACCAAGCTGCGAAACGCCGCCCGCTCCAACGGAGACGCTGGCCGATCCATGTCGGTGTACAACTTGATGCGCTGGACCTCCAGCACATGAGCCAGCAGCATCTCGGCCGACAGGCGCGGGCTGTCCACGTTCTGCCTTTCGAGATAGTCTGCCGTCCACGTCAGCAATCGCCGGGTGGTCCAGGGTTGGTTTTGATCGGTCTGTTGAGCGGCCGCAGCCATGAAATGATTTTAAACTCATTCAGAATCAAACGGTATCTATCCTTCTGTGTCTTGTTTGGTAAAATGCTCGGTGTTACGATCAGGCCTTCGATGATCAGGGGTCCTATCGTGCATGCGATGACCATGACACAAACACACCGTGACAACCTGATGACGGCGCTGAAACACCGCGCTACCGAAGCCGATGTCTTTGCGAGCATCCGCGATGATGGGCAACAGCTCATTTGTGATGCACGCGATGCCGGCGCGCCCGCCGAGTATGCCGTGACGATCGACACCGACACTTCAACCGTGTGGGTGATTCTTCGCACCGCCGACCGCTGGCTGAGCGAATCGATCGAAGCGGACCTGATGCACACCGGCGACAAACTCGACGAGTTGATCGAAGATGAACTGACCGAACTTGATTGTTCGATGAAGATCACCTTCGAACACTTCCGGGATGATGACTTGCGTTACACTTTCCGCACGCCGATTCGGTTGGCGACCGGCCAGGCTGCGGATGATCCAATCGTGATAGAGCAAACCGCTGCCTGCTTATTGGCGTATGAGGCAGCGTTTCGTGAGCTGGGTGACATGTCGCCCGACGAGTCGTGAGTGACTTTGCGACCGGGCGGACATGATCGGATGTAACCGGTGAGAAGGCAGTGCCGCGAATGTCGAGGCCGCTTCTCCCGCAGGACGCCGCACCGGGTGCGCCGGGACAAGCCATGGAACCAGGCCAAACCAAGGCCGATCGCTTACCCAAGGTTGCTCGTGGTGTCGAAAGGTCTGCCATGCGCGTGCTTATGCTGGGTTGGGAATTCCCGCCGTACATCAGTGGCGGTTTGGGAACAGCTTGCTTCGGGTTGACTCGGGCCATGAATCGCCTGGGGACCGAAGTCGTTTTTGTGTTGCCGAAGTCGGTCGACAGCGACTACAGCTCACACGTGAAACTGCTCAGTCCGGCCAGCAACGGCCCGGCGCGCCCCGCTGCCGGTGGGGCCGGCGCCACCATCACCCCTACCCCTGAAACCCCTCAGAGTATTCCTACGGAAGACTTCACGGCGGAAGAAGCGCTGACGTATCGCATGAAGGACATGGAACATGTTACCTTCAAAGCGATTCCCGCCTGGATGAAAAGTCCGTACCAGACACCAAGCTGGATTCACGCCCGCGCAAAGGTAACAGGGCAAACCGTTGAAGCCATCATTGAACAGTTGCGTATCTCCGCTGAGCAGCGCGCTGCGGGGTTGCCGACCGACCTGCCGCTGGAAGATGAAACCGACCGCAGCACCGGTGACTACGCCGGCGACATGCTCGGTGAAGTGCAACGCTACGCCAACATGG
>JANQFT010000019.1 GCA_028277685.1 Phycisphaeraceae bacterium | reverse complement strand
CGGTTGTGGCATCACCTGCGCCGACAGGATCGCCATCACCTCCAGCGATCACTGTTTCTCCCTGATGCTCAGCAGAGGCGGTATACACTGTGGTACCGGCTGCCCCGCGGGTCACAGCGCCCCACTTCAATTCAAAATGCTCGATCAACTGCCGCACGGCGTCACCATCTTCCTCAGGCAGGCTGAACATGCGACGAAGTTCCGACAGTTCATCACCGTTCAGTTTCACTGCTTCAGCTAGTTCCATGGAGCGGGTAAGAATGCGGCGATCATAAAACGGTGAACGCAAATTCACGTCGAACAAAATCGTGGCTCGTCTGGCCATCGACAAAAAGCGGTAAATGCTGTTGCGCGTTTGCCCAACACGTTGGGCCAGACTGCTGAAACACACGGCATCACATGATTGAGCGATATCTTCACAGTCGTAGTCGTACTGCAGATAGTCCCATGCCACGTCCTGCACGATGTCATACACCGGCTCACCGTCATCGTTGATATCCACCACGACGGTACCCGTGGGGTGATCCGGGTCGGTCTGAAGGGCGGCAATGTTCACGCCCTGTTCCGTCAGGTCGGACTGCATACGCTGGCCCAGGGTGTCCTGGCCGATGCGGGAAATCAGTACACCGCTGTTCCCCAATTGCTGTGCATGGACTGCCATGTTGAGCGGTGCGCCGCCCAGATGCTCCGCATCCGGGAACAGGTCGAACAGGGCTTCGCCCACACCAACGATCGTGCGTGTTTGGCTCATGTTGATATGATCGCCGCTCCAACTGTCGGCGGCAAGCGGCAGGTGTACTGGCTTCCCACGCCTGAGATGCCTATCATCTGCTTCTTCAAACCCAAGAGGATACACAGAAATGGCGGAACAGAAAGCAACGAACATTACCTGGCACGAAGGCGACGTCACCACGGATGAGCGGCAAAAGCTTGTCGGGCAGAAGGGCGCGACCCTCTGGATGACCGGTCTGAGCGGCAGCGGCAAGAGCACCGTCGCCTGTGCACTCGAACAGGCTCTACTGCACATGGGCCTGAACAGTTATCGCCTCGACGGTGACAACGTGCGGCACGGCCTGAACAAGAACCTTGGCTTCAGCGCGGAAGACCGTGCGGAAAACATCCGTCGCATCGGTGAAGTAGCCAAACTCTTCGCCGATTCCTGCTGCCTGGCGATCACCAGTTTCATCAGCCCCTACGCTGCCGACCGTGATGGTGCACGTAAGCTGCATGAAGACGCCGGCCTGCCGTTCATCGAAATCTACGTCAAGTGCCCGCTGGAAGTGGCTGAGCAGCGCGACCCCAAGGGCCTGTACAAGAAAGCCCGCGCGGGCGAAATCAAAGGCTTCACCGGTATCGACGATCCCTACGAAGAACCAACCAACGCGGAACTGGTGATCGATACTTCCACCACCAGCGTGGAAGATGCGGTGGCTCAGACCATCGCCTACCTGAAAGACAACGGGCTGATCAACCAGTAAGAAGTTGATTCTGTCATCAATCAACCCCAACCCCTCGCCTTCATGGTGAGGGGTTTTGTTATAGTGATTTGCCATGTTCTGCGATCTTCATACACACTCAACCGCGTCCGATGGCACATTGACACCGCAAGAGCTTGCCGCCGCAGCGCAATGCGCAGGACTCAACGCGATCGCGCTGACCGATCACGACACCACGTCAGGCCTGAATGCTTTCGAAACCGCGTGCAACGATCTCAATATCCAGTTCGTGCCCGGGGTGGAAATCTCTTGCGAGGGTGAGAACCCCAGCGGCGAAACCCATCTACTGGGCTACTTCATCAACTCAAACAATGCTGAACTGGACGCCTTATTGGCCAGGCAGGCAAGGGCACGCACGCAACGTGTACCCAAAATCATTACCCGACTGAACGAACTTGGCGTGGATGTTACGATCGAAGATGTGCAGGCTGTCGCCGCTGGCGCGATGATCGGCAGACCCCACATCGCACAGGTGCTGCTGGCCAAAGGCTATGTGAAAACCGTGCAGGATGGGTTCACTCGTTACCTGGGCCGACATGCTCCGGCGTTTCTGCCAAAGCCACGTGTAAAGGTCAGTCAGGCGATCAAAGCGGTGCACGCCGCGGGAGGATTGGCTTCACTGGCCCATCCGACTCAACTCGGATGTACCGACGATGCGCAACTGACGCAATTCATCGCGCAATTGGCAGACCAGGGTCTCGACGCCATCGAAGCATGGCACAGCGATCACCCCCCCACCATGGTTGCCAAATGCCAACGCCTTGCTGAGCGATTCAGCCTGCTGGCCACCGGCGGCAGCGACTTCCACGGGGATGCAAAGCCCATTGCGCTCGGATCGCAGTCGGTGCCGTATGATGTTTATGAACGACTTCGCGAAGCACACGAAACAAGAAAGGCAACACGATGAGCGATCGACTTCGCTGGGGCATCATCGGCACGGGCAACATTGCCAATCAATTCGCCACCGGGGTGACCGAATCATCTCGCGGCAAACTGCAGGCGGTAGGGTCTCGCGACATCGAACGATCCCTCACCTTCGCCCAGAAGCACAACATTCCTGATGCCGTCGGCAGTTATGAAGCCGTACTTGACAACCGCGACGTTGATGCGGTGTACATCTCGCTGCCGAACTCGATGCATTGCGAATGGACGCTGAAGGCTGTCGACGCTGGCAAGCATGTGCTATGCGAAAAACCCCTAGCCATGAATGCAGACGAAGCAAAACGCATGCACGACGCAGCCCAAAAAGCCGGCGTGGTACTCATCGAAGCGTTCATGTACCGCTGCCATCCACTGCTATCTGCGGTACAGCAGGTGGTTGCGGACAACCGCATCGGCACCATCCAGATGCTGCGCATGAGTTTCTGTTTTCGTATTGCCAACCCGGAAGGCAACGTTCGTTTCAGCACCGAGCTGGGCGGCGGTGCACTGATGGACGTGGGCTGCTACTGCGTCAACTTCGCGCGAACGATCGCGCAAGCTGAACCAATCGCAACTAACGTCATCTCGAAGATACACACCACAGGCGTCGACGAAATCACTACGGCATCGCTTCAGTTTGACAACATGATGGCCCAGTTTGTGTGCGGCATGAGTCTGCAAACCGATAACACCGCGTACATCTGCGGCACCGAAGGCTATATCGCCCTGCCCATCCCTTGGAAACCACCCGTTGACGGCGCGCAATACATCATCAAAACAATGACTCCGCCGAAGACCGACCCCAAAGCTTTTCAGCCGCAGGTCCCCGAAGTGCACAGCGTGGATGCCCCATGCCATCTGTACGGCATGGAAGCCGATGCCTTCGCCGCCGCGGTGCAGGATGGCGCACCACCGTTCGTCTCGGCAGATGACTCACTCGGCAACATGAAAGTGCTCGACAACCTGCGTCAACAGATCGGCTTGCCCCTCTAACCCAACGCATGGAGGCCAATATGATCATCGGTGTGTGTACCGAAACAAAGTCGGATGAGTATCGCGTGGCCCTGTTGCCGGTGGGCGCTCACCTGCTGCGTGAAGATGGTCATGAAGTGCTGATTGAGCGCGGCGCGGGCCTAGGCAGCGGCTTTGCAGACAAAGATTACCTGGCCGCCGGGGCCACGATCATCGATACGGCCGACGAGGTGTACGAACGCGCCAACCTGATCGTCAGCGTGAAAGAACCACAAGTCCATGAAGTCGCCAGGCTTCGCTCAGGCCAGATTGTGTTCTGCTATTTTCACTTTGCCGCCTCACGTGAACTGACCGAAGGATGCTTGAGGCGCGGCATCACGGCCGTGGCATATGAGACATTGACCGATGCCAACGGACGCCTGCCATTGTTAACCCCCATGAGTGAAGTGGCGGGCAAGATGTCGATTCAGGAAGGCGCAAAGTATCTGGAAAAACCGATGATGGGTCGCGGCATCCTGCTGGGCGGAATCCCGGGAGTCGAGCCAGCCAACGTGCTGGTGCTCGGCGGCGGCGTGGTGGGAACAAACGCCGCGCGCATCGCAGCCGGTCTCGGGGCGAACGTGACGATCATGGACATCAACATCGATCGCCTGCGCCAACTTGATGACATCATGCCGGCCAACGTCACCACGATCTATTGCGACCCGCATGCGATAGAGCATTATGCTCAACGGGCCGACCTGGTGGTGGGTGCCGTCCTCATCCCCGGTGGTCGTGCACCGATGTTGATTCAGCGCGATGCGCTCATTCGCATAAAGAACGGCGCGGTGATTGTTGATGTGTGCATCGACCAGGGTGGGTGCATTGAAACATCAAAACCCACCACCCACCTTGAGCCGACGTACATCGTCGACGGCGTGGTGCATTACTGCGTGGCCAATATTCCCGGAGCTGTCGGACGCACCAGCAGCCAGGGCCTGTGCAATGCCACCCTGCCCTACCTGCGTCAACTTGCCAGTGATGATATCGACGCCTTCATCGCACGTAGCCCCGGCCACAAAGCCGCACTGAACATGCGTGATGGCAAAATAACAAACACTGCCGTGGCAGATGCGTTTGGCGATCTGCCACGGCAGTAGCTATTTTCAAGCACGGTATGGTGATTTACTTCGGCTCGAACGTGAAGTTTTGCCCGCCAATCGATGCTTCGTACATCAAGCCCTTCGCCGCGAGGGTGAACACAGCCACGCCATGTTCGTAATCCGCATTGGCCGATGCATCTGCGGTGGCAGCCACAGCAGATGCCTGTGCGGCAAACTCAAACGTGCCGCTCTTGAAGTTGTCCAGCGCGGCCTGTGTTTCAAAGAAGATCACTTCGCTGTAAGCCTGCCCACCGAGCTGGAACCCGATCGATCCTTGGCTCAGGTCGCAATAGCCTACAATCTTGCCACCTTCATAAAGCACGCCCTTGCCGTACGCTCCCCCCACGCCAATGGCTCCCTTGCCAACGCTGGGGAAGACAGCGTATCCCTTTGCGGTGGCGAAGAACGTTTTCCTGATGGAGGGGTCGACTTCTTTGAAACGTTCAATGGTCTGGGCGGCTCGACTTTCCAGGCTGGCCTTGCCGGCCTCGCTCTTGGGTGCAGTCGAACAAGCGACCACACTCGCCATCATCGCAAACAACAATGCCATCATCCACGCACGCTTACCCATCATGATCATGTCCTTTCAGTCAGCTGGATTGATTCGGGCGATCTATCGCCCCTGCTTATGTCTTACATGATCATACCACAGGCTTGCAGGCAAGGCCTCAAGATGGTCTGATAGTTTGATGGTCAAACATGACCCCAATCAAGTCCGCATGTCGCTTGGCGACCACCTGGAAGAACTGCGCAAGCGGATCATGATCGGCCTGCTCGGGCCACTGGTCGGGGCAATCATCGCGCTGATCTTCGGCAAGACGTTGCTCACACTGATTCTTACTCCCTATGTTGAAGCTCAACGTGCCGCAGGATTCAGTACGGCCGCTGAAGCGTTGAACATCACAGAAACATTTGCCGCCTACCTCAAAGTCAGTCTGTTGGGAGGGCTAATCGTCGGCTTACCCTGGCTGGCGTGGCAGTTATGGCGTTTCATTGCGGCAGGCCTCTATGCCAAGGAGCGTCGCTTCGTCATGTGGCTTGTGCCGGGCAGCGCAGCCCTGACCATCAGTGGCCTGATGTTCATGTACTTCATCATGCTGCCGGTGATGCTGTCGTTCTTCATCCGCTTTGCGGCCTCCATGCCCGCACCGGTTCAGGGCGATTCAGAATGGTTTGCCTGGTTCTATCACAAACTCGAATTACCGAAACTTCAACAACCGATCGAGCAAACGCCCGATGCTGATCAGCCGAAAGTCATTGTGGACCTCGAGGTTTTACCGCAACTTCCGATGCTGGACCAAGACCCCACCGAACCGGATGAAGGTGCAATGTGGATCGTGGGTTCCACAGTGAAACTGCATGCCGGCGGTCGTACGCTCACTTTTCTACCGGATGTGGCTGGCCCCATCGCGCAGCGACAAAGACTTACCGAATGGATATCGCTGGTAACACGACTTGCCATCGCTTTTGCGCTGACGTTCCAGACCCCCCTTGTGCTCGTGTTGCTCGACCGCATCGGCCTGGCCAGCGTCCACAGGTTACGTGCTGTACGTAAATACGCTTTGCTGGGTGCGGTGGTGATGGGCGCGATCTTCACGCCGGCAGACCCGATCTCGCAGGTTTTGTTGGCCGTGCCAATGTATGCGCTCTACGAACTCGGTTTATTGCTGTGCCACTTGCTGAATCGTCGTCGCGAACAGGTGGCCACATGAACCGGGTGCGGATGACATCCCGTCGGGCGCCACGTTCATCACTGCATCACCTGCTCAGGCCTCACGTCCATCCCCTCGATCAGATCATGATGCTGCGCGCGATCGAATTGGCTCAGCAGGCATCAGGTATCGGCGAGGTACCGGTGGGTGCGGTGGTCTATCGTGGCCGCCAGATTCTCGGCGAGGGATTCAACCTGCGTGAATCAACCAACGATCCCACAGCACACGCGGAAATGTTGGCTATATGCCAGGCGGCAGCACGTTTGGGTTCGTGGCGGCTGAAGGGATGCCAACTCGCGGTCACGCTTGAACCTTGCCCCATGTGCGCCGGGGCGATTGTTAATTCCCGCATTGATCGCGTTGTCTATGGTGCGCGTGATCACAAAATGGGTTGTGTTGATTCACTGCACGATTTATTGCGAGATTCACGATTCAACCACCAATGCGAGGTGATTGATGGAGTGATGGCCGATCATTGCGCACGTTTGTTGAAGGTTTTTTTCAGGCAACGTCGGCGCGAGAAACGCCACGGGTAGCACGGCGTCGTGCGAATTTGTTCCGCAACTCAAGTACGGAAGGCATGACCGC
>JANQFT010000551.1 GCA_028277685.1 Phycisphaeraceae bacterium | reverse complement strand
CGCTTGGTATGCACCGATAAGGTGCAAGCTCCCTCATCAACAGCATCGACCGGGCAGGGCGGCAGGTTTACTCCCGGATGCAGGAAAGTGTTGATTGCTTACGGGGTGGTTGGGGGTGGCTTTCGTGTAGCGTCAAGGACCGGTAAACTGCTGGCATGAATGGCAAAAACGCAATGCGAGCGTGGGCGGCGGTGGGCATGTTCTTTTGCCTGGTTGGCTGCGGGCAGAAAGCGGTGACGATCGACAACCCCACGCCCGTGGCGGCGGATGATTACAACGCGGTGTTCGATGCGGGGGTCGAAGTCCTGCGCGACCTGCGCTTTGTGGTGTCGCGGCAGGACCGCCGGTTCGGGGTGGTCACCACCCACCCGATGACAGCAGGCAGTGCGGTGGAGCCTTGGTACGTCGACAGCACCACATCCGGGCAGGTGACCGAATCGACGTTGAACCTGCAACGTCGTCGCACGCGGATCACGCTGAAACCCACCAGCGATGGCACGCAGGCTTATCTGCTGGCAGCGGAAGTGACGATCGAACGTCGGCAGATGCCCCGTCGTGAACTGAACAGTGCGGCCAAAGCGCGATTAACCTACAAGCGTTCGGTCGCTGGCCCGCGCACACTGTTAACTGAAGCCGGGCGTGAAGATGCGTTCTGGCGTCCGATGGGGCGCGATGAACATCTTGAACAACGCCTGGTGGCGGACATCATGCAACGTGCCGGCCTCACGCCGGAAACGATCGATGTGGTGGAAGCTGCCGACCCCGACTGAAATTCTCAGCTATCCTGAACATCATGACTGAACCCAACCTCAACGCGAAGTTGCTGCGCATTGGTCACTCGCCCGACCCCGATGACGCATTCATGTGGTATCCATTGGCCGACCTGGATGGGCAGGGCCCACGGGTCGATTGTGCCGGCTACCGCTTCGAGCACGTGCTGGAAGATATCGAATCGCTCAACCAGTGCTCTGCCCGGGGTGAACTCGAAATCACCGCGCTTTCGATTCATCAGTACGCCCACGTGGCCGATCAATACGCCCTGACCAGTTGCGGTAGTTCGATGGGTGATGGGTATGGGCCGATGGTGATCGCGCCTCGCCCCCGCAAGGTGGAGGAGCTTGGGGACATCAACATCGCGGTGCCCGGCGAACGCACCACGGCGTTTCTGGCGTTGAGTTTGTTGCTCGGCAGTAAACCGACGAACTACACCGTGGTGCCGTTCGACCAGATCATCCAGCGCGTGGCGGCAGGCGAGTTTGATGCGGGGCTGATCATTCACGAAGGGCAACTGACCTACGCCAACGCGGGCCTGGAGTGTGTGATCGACCTTGGCAAGTGGTGGACTGAATCACGTGGGTTGCCGTTGCCGCTGGGGGGCAATGCGATTCGCCGTGATTTGGCGGCTGAGTTCGGTCCGATCTGCCGCGTGCTGCTGTCGTCGATCGAGTACGCGCTCGGTCATCGCGAAGAAGCGGTGAACTATGCGTTGAACTATGCCCGCGACATGGGCGCGGAACTGGCCGATGAATTCGTCGGCATGTATGTGAACGATTACACCATCGACTATGGCGAAAAGGGCCGCGCTGCCGTGCAGCGGTTGTTGAGAGAAGCGGCGGAGGCGGGAATCACGCCGGACATTGGTCAGGTGGATTTTGTGGAACCGGGGTGAACATTTTGGGTGCCACGGCTTGCCCGTCCGCGGCTATTGTTTATCGCCTGCTTCGTTTGTTTCCGATTTCACGCCTGCGGTGAGGGCGAATTTCATCGCTTCATCCATGCCCATGTTCACCGGGGTGACGGCTGCACGTGGCATCACGGCGGTGTATCCGCCCAACTGGTAACTCATGGGCAGGTAGACGGCCACGT
>JANQFT010000475.1 GCA_028277685.1 Phycisphaeraceae bacterium | reverse complement strand
CCTGCTGTGGTGCGTCAAACGAACCATCGAAGCCTACGGCAGCAAGAAGGGGCACCACGATCAACTTGCCGAAGCAAGCGCCCATGCCATGCGTCGATTCCTCGATGACCACGCAGGCGGCAACCCCGACCGGGCACGCGAGCTTTCCATCGAAACCAATGCCGCGTTCGGCCGATTCGAAGTCGCCATGAAACGCACCGACTCACCTGGCACCGCCCACTGGCTGGGACGCACTGTGATCGACTTCGTCACCAACGGCCAGTTCAGCCCCCGCGGCCCAAACGACATGATGACCTTCACCTTCCCCGCCGAAGTCATGCGCGGATTGGATCAGCAAGTCACAGCATTATTGAAGACACATAAGGCGTAGGAAGCGCGGAACTCGGAACGATCATACAGTTCCGTGCTCCGCGTTCGTAGTTCCGCGTTTCATTGGCTCTGCCACACCTTATGCCCCACGAAGAACGGACCCATGTGGTCCATCCACTGCGCGGTTTGGGTGGTGCTGCGCATCGTCTGCACCACCTTGCTCAGCGGGGTGAGGTTCGCCCCGAGCAGGCCGACGATGAAGTCGTTATCCGTCCCACCAAGTCCGTGGCAGGCTAAGCGAATGTCGTGGGCAAGGTCTGCTTCACCGAATGCCATCCCGATTTTCCCGTGCTCGGCAAGAATCGGGCGCTGCTCCTCAGGCGGCAACTTGGCGAACTCGCCCTTGCGCTTGAGCGGGTACCATACCGCCCAGGGCCAGTCTGCACTCAGCAAACGACTGATCGGGCGGTCGATCAGCACATCATCCAAATCCGTTTCGTAACCGATCGTATACGTGCGACCGAACATGGTGTAAGGCTCGCGCACATCCATACGGATGAACGGCTCGCCGATCAACAGCTTGCGCACATGATCGACGAAATACATCGGGTCTTCACTGAAGGTGACGATGCCGATACCACGTGGGTGATTCACATCTTCGTACAGCACACCACGGGTACCGGTGCGCTCGAGTGATTCAATGGCGAAGGCCGAATCGATCGATTCACCGAAGGCCATGAACTGCATGTAAAGACGCCGATCCGATGTTTGACCGCCGCCACCCCGTTCAGAAATGTTTGCTGCATCCATGATGAGTTGACCGCCTTTCGACCACACCTTAGGCAGCGGGTCTTTACCCGGCTACCGCGTCATCCGGTTCGGTTTGGCTGATGATCTTCGCGCCCACCGCATCGCCCCACACATTCACGGTGGTGCGGCTCATATCCAGCAGGCGATCGACCCCCAGGATCAACCCGATGCCGGCAATGAGGATGCCGGATGTTTGACCATCGCCCGCGCCCAGGGTCTGGTTCACCGCGATGATGACCGTGGGCATGAGCACGAGTGAAGCCGAGGGGATGCCCGCCGCACCGACCGCGGTAAGCGTGGCCGTGAGGGCGACGATGACGCATTCCGCCAGTCCGAGATCAAAACCGTATGCCTGCGCGATGAACACCACCGCGACGGATTCAAACAACGCCGTGCCATCCATATTGATCGTCGCCCCAAGCGGCAGCACGAAGCCTGCCGCCTTCTTCGAGCAACCGCCCTCGGTGGTGGCGGCATCGAACGTAACCGGCAGCGTGGCACTGGATGAATCGGTACCGAACGCGGTCAGCAGCGCACTCTTCATGCGGTACATGAACTGGAACGGATTCGTACGGGCAAACAACCAGAGAATAAGCGGCAGCACGATCAACGCATGAATCGCCAATCCACCCAATACCGTACCCATGTAGATGGCGATCGCGGTGACGAACACACCCAGCCCTTTCGCAGCAATCGTCCACGCCAACAGACACAACACACCGACCGGCGCCAGCCAGATCACCACCAACACCATTTTCATCATCACCTGAAACACCACATCGAAGAAGTCAACCACGATTTTCGATCGCGCTCCCATGGTCGTCAGCAGGATGCCAAAGAAGATGGTGAACACGATGACGGGCAGCACCTTGCCCTCGGCCATCGCCCCAAGCGGATTGCGCGGAATGAGTGACTTCACAATCGTGAGCATCGCGTTGCCGAAACCGGTGGGCGCTTTTTCCATCTTCGTCTGGACGGAAGAATCCTGTTTGTAGTCCTGCTCGGCCTGGCGAAGCGTATCCGGATCCTGCATGTACTGGCCCGGCTGAATCACCTGCACGAGGGTGAGCCCAACCGTCACCGCGATCAGCATGGTGGCAAAGTAATAAGCAATGGTTTTCAGGCCGATCCACCCGAGTTTGCGCACGTCACCCACTGACGCCACGCCCACCAACACCGATGAAATGATCAACGGCATGATGAGCATTTTCAACAAACTGATGAAGATGTCGTTGCCGACGAACCACAGACCATCGCGCACCGCTTCAAAGTGCTTCCAATCTTTGTTCGCATGCAGTACCTCGCCCGCCAGCCCGCCGACAACGAGCGCGATAAGAATCAGCCAAGTGATAATCTTCATGCCGTGGCGGCCGCGTGGTTGCGGTTCATTTGCAGTGTTCATTCAGGTCCCCAAAGAATGTGCATTCGGCGTTGGCAACACGTCTCAACATAGACGCTGGTCGATCGTCAGGCAATGCTCTTTCACGGGTTATCGTTCGAGCACAGTCCATACGGTGTGCGGATCGAGCGTGATGGTGGATTGGCCTTCACGGTGACTAATCTTGATCTGTTTTTGCGTGGGGTAGCCGTTCTGATCGAGCACAATCGCGAGGCGAATGCGACCGGTGATGGTGAGGTCACACGCAATCTCACGCACACCGAACGGTGCGGTGCCCAGGTTACGGATCACACCACCTTCTGCGCGGAAGCCGTAGGGCTGATCTTCGGTCATGGCTTGGATCAGGATGCGATTGGCCGTTTTCAGCGGCTTTTCATCCAGCGAAACGGCCAACACACTGCCAAACGTATTGCGTGATCTCACCGCAATTTCGCCGCATTCGATCGTTGGTTGTTTATTGAGAAATCCCACCGCCCCCGCAGCATGCGTGCTGCCGCCCAGCACCACCAGGCCTTTGCCGTAATGCCAACGTAACGAGCCAGCGCGGTCGGTGATCACTTTGACCTCGCGATCGATGTGCTCTGACAGATCATCAGCCTGCGATTGCTCTTGTTCCGTTCCGACCGACTGCACCACCGGGCCAACGAAACAGGCGAGCGAATCAACCGCGTTGCTGTTCATCTGCGCAGCAGCCGGCACATCCTGTTGACGCAGGGCATCCATGCCGCCATCTGTCACATGCGCCGAACCTTGCAGGTTGAACAACCCGCGGAGCGATAGCTTTTCGCGCACCACTGCCAGGCTGGTGGGCACGTCACCCCGGCGATAGATCAGCGCGGCAGCCGGGGATGAAGCGGCGATCGCCGGCGAGGCGAACTGGAACTTGCCGATCGACTGATCGACCAGGTAGTTGCTGCCGAGTGCGAAGTGAAAAAGCCCATCAATCCCCTGCACGCTGGCGTACAGGGCCGACAACGGCAACGCCTCTGCGCGATACCGATTCGGCTGAGGCCAACCCAGTTCCGTGATGATCTGCGGATATCCCGCCATCTGGATCGCCTGCACCGGCATGCGACGCGGGTCCAGCACGGAAGCCGCATCTTCATACCTGTGTCCCACGCGCACGGAGTAGCTGGCCCCGTCACCCGTGTGCTTACCCCCGAAGTAAGCGTGGCGATCGATCACATCGCCAACGGTGTACGTGTAACGTTCCAACGGTCCGAGTAAACGCGCGTCGGCCGTCTGCCAGTTGCTGCACGTGACCAGCCCCCCGTAGCCAAGTTCCGTTTTGATGTATCGTGCCGTTTGCTCGTAGTAGCTGCGCTGTTGATGCGTGAGGAATTCGACCTGGTCGGCCAGACGTTTTCGCTTGCCCGGCCAACTCGCACGCTCAAGGCCCTGCGTGGTCATGTGCCACGCTTCATACAAACCCAATCGACCGGACGCCAGATCATCCACATCGCGCGGCTGCATCTGCCACGCAGCAAGCGCCCCTTCTGCCGAACCGTACTTTCTGACCAGCCACCGTGTGTATATTTTTTCGAGTGCTTGCCACTTCGCCGCAGGTACCGACTTCCGCGCAAATGTCCAGAAGAACAGGCTGTCTTCGTTGACAATCTCCACGAACGCCACTGCCGTTTCCTGTGACAACGGTTTGCCCGTGTAGGAATTCGGCGTGGTGAGTAACTGCTGCAGCCACGCGCGATGAATCTGCTGCATGCGCGGTTCAAAGTAGAGTAGCGTAAACGGTCGTTTGTTCTTGATGGTGTCGTAACCATCAATGCCGTAGTGGGGTTGAATGTCGAACCACAGGGGAAAGAAGAAGCTAAGGTGGGTGTAGATGCCCTGCTTTTTCATGGCTGCGATGAGGTAATGCAGGTCGTCCAGTTTCTTCGCATCGAGCCTGGCAGGATCACCCGTGCGGCTGAACAACGGCGAATGGAACCGCACCGCATTCACACCAAGTTTGGCCAACTTCCGCGCCGCATAATCCACCGACGCCCGATCCGCCCCGGCATTGCCACTGCTGACATTCACGGCCCACAGCCGCACAGATTCGCCGGAACCGAGTGTTAGCTGATCACCTTTTCGCTGGATGAACCCACTTTGACCGGCCACATACTCGTTCAGGTCACGCAGGTCCAGCATGGCATCGGATGTAAACGAATCTTCCGCCGGCTCCCACGCGAAGAATCCCTGCTCCGCTTTGCCACTGCGTTCATCGGGCTTGAGTTTTCCGCGGGGCACGAAGGGATTACGACTGAGCACAAAACAATCGAAGGCCGCGGTGAGCTTTTCGCCTTCCTTGGCCAACAGTCGCAACTCGAACGTGTGTGCACCCGCAGGCAACGTGACTTTACCCAGCGATACCCAGTTCGCCCCCACGTGTTTGCGCAACGGAACGTTGTCGGCCAAGGCCACATCACGCCCGCACACTTGCCAGTCGTTTTGGTTGAAGCGCCAGCGAAACGGACCATGCTTCCAGAACTTGCGCACCCACAGGTGATACGCGCCTGCCTGCGGCACGTTCACACGATACCGGGCGAAAGCTTCATCACTACCAGGAGATCGCTCACCGATATTGGTCAGCCATGCACCACCGGATAGTTTGTCTTTTTCATTGGGCTTGGCGCTGAACCACGTTTTCGCGGGAAAGTTCGTGGCGGTAGGTGTTTCACCCTCCCACGAGATGTAGTCGGCCGCATCGGCCTGGCCACCCAGCATCATCAGCAACGATACCGCCAGGACATGACGCATCAGTCATTGCTCCGGTTTGAACGCGACCCGTTCGTAGAACTGCTCGTACAGGGGAATGATCTTGTCTTTGCAGAACTGCTCGCGCGCGTGACGGGCGGCAGCCTGCGACATGTGCTGCCACGTGGCGCGATCGTCCAGCACACTGACCGCCGCTTCCGCCATGGCCGCGATGTCGCCCACCGGACGGAGGAAACCGCTTTGGCCTTCATCCACCACCTCTACCAGACCGCCTGCTTTGGAAACCACCACCGGCGTGCCGCTGGCCATCGCTTCCAGCGCCGCCAGGCCGAACGATTCATAATCACTCAGCAACAGACACAAGTGACTGTCGCGATACGTTTGTTCGATGTTCAGTTGCGGGCCGGCGAATTCGACGCTGTCGCACACGCCCAGTTCAGCCGCAAGTTCGCGTGCCCGGCCATGGTCCGGGCCATCGCCCACCATGATCAACTTCGCGTTCGGCAGTTGCTTGTGCACCTCAGCGAACACCCGCACCACATCGAACACGCGCTTCACCGCGCGGAAGTTACTCGCATGCAGAATCCGAAACGCACCATCTTCCGGGTAAGCAATGCGCTGCTTGGGTGTGAAGCGATCGCAATCAACGAAGTTGGGAATGACATGCGGTGTCTTGTCCAGCTTGAACGTGTCCATGGTCTGCTGCGCGAGCCATTTGGATACGGTGGTTAACCCGTGGCACTTCTGCATGGCGTAACGGCAGATGCGATAGAAGTTGCGATCGCTGCCGACCAGGGTGATGTCCGTGCCGTGCAGAGTGGTCACGATGCGCACGTGGCTGGAACATTCGCACAACATATCCCGGGCCAGCATCGCACTGATCGCATGAGGAATGGCGTAGTGCGCATGGATGATGTCGAGCTTATGCTCATCCGCCACTTCCGCCAGTTCATTCGCCAGACACAACCCCGACGGTGGCTGCTTGAACAGCGGATAATCCGTCACGTTCACCTGATGAAAATGAACGTTGTGCATTTCCACCAATCGAAACGGCCGCTTCTCGCTGACCACATGAATCTCGTGGCCCCGTTTCGCCAGCGCCATCGCAAGTTCTGTGGCCACCACTCCGCTACCGCCATGCGTCGGATGGCATGAAATCCCAATTTTCATTCCGCCTGCCCTCGCTTCGAAGCGTAGATTTTCCCGAACGGTTCATACAACTTCACCGGATCATCCACGGGGACGGGGCGGCGGACGAGGTAGGGTTCGCCGAACTCTTTGTAGATCATGCCGCCGTAGGTGCGGGCGCGGGCTTCCAGGCGGTTGATGAAGCTGGGTGAACTGATGCCGGTTTCCAGGCCGTCGATCTTTTCGTTGAACAACTGGCTGGCGTAACAGCGCACGGCTTCGAGTTTCTTTTCGTGGTAGTCGGACACGTCCACAATGAAACTTGGATCGAACGGGAAGTGCGCCATGAAGAACAGATACTCGTTTGCACGAAACGGATCACCCTCAGCCGGGTAGTTGGCGAAACCGCTGGGGTACATGGTGTCTTTCACGATGTGGCCGGTGGCTGAGTGATCGGGGTGCAGGTCATCCCAGTAGTGCGTAAGGATGAGTTTGGGGCGCAGACGACGGATTTGCTCGATCACTTTCACCCGGTTTTCTTCGGTGTTTTCCATACGACCGTCGCCGCAGTCGAGGTTGATGCGTTCGGTCACGCCCAACACCTTGGCGGCAGCGGCAGCTTCGGCGGCACGCGTTTCGGGAGTGCCACGCGTGCCCATCTCGCCGCGGGTCATGTCGATGATGGCCACCTTGTAACCGCGGTCGATCAGCTTGGCCACGGTGCCGCCACAGATCATTTCTATGTCATCGGGATGCGCGCCGATCGCAAGTACATCGACAGTCACGGTGTTCTCCTTCACGTATCCGTTGGCGTCATGCGCACCAGGTGATGCTGCATGACGGTGGGGTCAATCTCGTTGATGATCTGGTCGATCCACGACCAGCCGTATCGTGCGATGAATTCCAGCACGTTTGCCGTGCGCTCCTGCGGTTTGCCGTGCGGACGAATCGCCGCCACCACGCGGCCGAGGTCACCCTTGCTTTTGCCGAGCCTGGCCAATCGTGTTTCGGTAACAAGGCGAATCAGCTTCTGCGTGTGATACTCAATCGCACGGTCAGCACGTTGCGATGATGAGGCGGGAACATCAGGCTGGATACCTCGCATCAATTCACGCAACTTGACACTCGTTGCGCGTAGCTGATCCAAATCGCTACTTGCCGGGGGCGGGGGTGAGAACATTGCAGAATCGTAGGCGGTAAGATGCGCAGGAGCATCGAGCAGCCCCGCACCGGTCAAACCGAAACGTCCGGCCGTTTCTGCGATTGCGTCATCCACCACCGTTGCACTGCTGCGAGGCCAAAGGGTTGATCGCCTGACCTGCATCACTTGGTAGATGAGATCGACCTGCCACAAGTAGGCCATCTCGCCCGGCCCACCCAGCGTGGCCAACGTGGGCAACACCGCGTCCTGCACGATGGGTCGCAACGCGGCGCTGGGCGAATAGCGATCCGGTTCATCAAGAATATTCTGCTGCAATTGTTCGGGCTGCAGGCGATGGTCATCCAGTTTGATGCGCATGCGATGACCATCCACGAACTCGAACAGACTCGCGCGATCCAGCGGAGGCTCGATGCCTACAGCCTGCAATGTGGCTGCGCCCTGGTTTAGCGCCTGCAACACGGCTTCGCGATGGGCCACCACCTTCGCCAGCACGGAGGCGGCCGGTTTGCGCAGGGTCATCGGGTCAACCAGCACCAGACGCCCTTCACCGAA
>JANQFT010000398.1 GCA_028277685.1 Phycisphaeraceae bacterium | reverse complement strand
TGCGCCCCGGCTGTACGCACATCACCGCGCGGGGGGTAGGTAACTTGCGTTCGACTGCTTCCGCAGCCAGGCTAATCGCCAGATTCCCTCCCGCAGAATGCCCCACAAACGCCACACGGTCTAAGTCTGGCCGAACACGGAACGGTTCGGTGCGCAAGCGGAACAGTGCCTGCAGAATCGCTTCACTGGCATGATCGGCAAACGTGCGCGTGCTGGTGGTGATGTCTTTGTGGAACCGTGGGTAGATCACGATGTTGCCTTGCCGCACCAGATGCCACACCCACGCCTGGTAGCGGAACGGCGTTTTGGTTAACCATCCATGGGTGAACACCACGACCGGGGCTTTTTCCGGACGCGGGCGATCGGGTTCGAAAATCCAGTAACGGCTTTCATCCTTGCCGTAGTCGGTCTGTGACATCGAAAGGTGCGGATAGTCTGACCCGCCAAAGCCGTGCGTGGGTTGAGCAGGCCCCATTGCCGAGCATCCACCGAGCACAGCGACTAGCAGCAACCACACCGCGAACGTACCCGAATATCCTTTGTGCAACACATTCCACATGGCCGCCTATTGTACGGTGCGTTGAGGATGAAGGTCGTGATATGATGCACGCATCACGGATGAATCGATCGATCATGATGGACGCACTCGATCAACTGGATGTTCCCCTGAAGCGCGATGTGCCGCTGGGGTCGCTCACCTGGTATGGCGTGGGTGGGCTGGCTGATGCTCTGGCAGAACCGCGCGATGAGCATGAACTGTGTCGCCTGATGCAGTTATGCCATGAGCTTCGATGGCCGGTGTACATCCTTGGCAAGGGCGCGAATCTTCTGGTGGCAGACGATGGCGTGCGCGGTGTGGTGATCCAGCTGACCGCCCCGACGTTTCGTCAGATCACCATCGACCAGACCACCGTGACCGTCGGCGGTGGGGCCGACCTGGAAAAACTCATCACCACCTGCGTGCGCGCAGGCCTCGCCGGATTAGAAGGCCTGGGTGGCATTCCCGCATCAGTCGGCGGAGCCGTGCGCATGAACGCTGGAGGAAAGTTCGGTGAGATCGGCACGTGCGTGCAATCGATTCGCTGCGTGACCGGCGAGGGGCAGATCATCGCCCATGCGCGCGACGTGCTGGAGTTTGCTTACCGATATTCGAACATCACCGAGCCGATCATCCTTGAAGCAACTTTCGAGCTGCGACAAGGTGATGCTGGCGCATTGCGTGATGCACTCAAGCAAGTGTTTGCGTACAAAAAGGAATCGCAGCCCCTTGCCGCGCGCTCTGCGGGTTGCGTGTTTAAAAATTCACCGGTGGAACAAAGTAAAAAACCTGCGGGCCAGTTGATTGACGAAGCAGGGCTGAAGGGCCACCGTATCGGGTCAGCCACGGTTTCTCAGCATCATGCGAATTTCATCGTGCTGGAAGAGGATGGCCACGCCGACGATGCCATCCAATTGATCAAACACATCCAGCAGCAGGTTCTCCTGCATAGTGGGGTACAACTGCAACGTGAGGTTGTTCTTTGGGGAGCAGACGACAATGGGTGAATCATCGCTGAAAGTGTTGGTGCTGCACGGCGGGCCTGATCGCGAACGCGAAGTGTCGATCACCAGCGCTTCGTATGTTTCTGAAGCACTACGCCAAGCCGGTCACACCGTGATCGAACGCGACATCCTGCCGGACGACATCAGCGCGCTCGATGAACCGTGTGATGTGGTTTTCCCCGTGCTGCATGGTCCGTTTGGCGAGGGTGGCCCGCTGCAAAAGTTATTGGAACACCGCGGGCTAGCCTTCGTCGGTTGCGACAGTCGTGCTGCCCGCACCGCCATCGATAAGTTCCTCACTAAACAGGTTGCGGAAAAAGCTGGCATCGCCACCCCCGCGTATCAACAGATCAGTGCCGCGGCCGAACTCGATCTTGATCTGCCCGTCGTCGTCAAACCCCTGAACGACGGCAGTAGTTTTAACGTTGCCATCTGCCGCGATGAAAACGAACTGGCCGAAGCGCGCGCCCAGCTCCATCAGCATCATGCGATTCTGTTGGCCGAACAGTTTGTCTCCGGACGTGAAATGACCGTGGGCGTGCTCAACGGTGAAGTGCTTCCCGTCATCGAAATCGTACCCACCGCCACGTTCTACGATTACGAAGCCAAGTACGTTTCCGACACCACGCGATACGTCTTCGACTTCGAAGCGCCTGCTGATGCTGTCGCGCAGATGCAGCAGGATGCGTTACGACTCTATGACGCGGTCGGTTGTCGTCACCTGGGTCGGGTGGACTTTATTCTCGATCGTGAGAATCGGCCGTGGGTGTTGGAAATCAACACCATGCCGGGATTCACCGATCATTCATTACTGCCCAAAGCCGCGGCGCAGCACGAGTTGGCCATGCCTGCGTTGTGCGATCGGCTGGTAAGGTTGGCGCTCGAGCAGTCGATTGGCCGATGATGGAAATTGAATCAGCATCAACGTGATGCTGCGCGCCCACATTCGATCGGATTCAGATATGGGTTGGTTCATTCGATCAACGAAGAAAACAAACAAACGCACCGGCAAAGCGGCGCGACAGACACAAAGCAAAACCAAACCGCCGCGCGACCCGGACCAGACTGCACGTATGTTGCGTCGCACCGGCATGATCGCGGGCGCGCTGGCGCTGGTGGTGGGTTTGTACTTCGGGCAAAACTGGTTGCAGAAGCAGGTGGCCACCTCGCAAGCTGCCATGCCGCAGGTGGTGCTGGTCGATCTGCCCGTGTGGATGCGTCCCGCAGCTACCGAAGAAATCACGCGCACCGTGGCCGCCACTGTCGACCCCGATCCTTTGAATCAGCAATCGCTGCAGGTTGCCGCCGATGCACTGTCGCAGAACGCGTGGATCGAAAACGTTCAGCGCATCACCCGGGGGTACGATGGCCGCGTGGAAGTGCACGCCACCTACCGCACACCGGTAGCCGTGATTCGTGCGGCAGACGGCTTTCACTTGGTTGATGTTTCCGCGACCAAACTGCCTGGGGTGTATGCATTCAGTCAGCTTGAAGCGCTGGGGTTGCCGGTGATCACCGGGGTGCGACAGGCTCCACCGGCTGAAGGTTGGACCTGGATGGGTGAAGATGCCAGGGCCGGGCTGGCGCTGGCGATGATGATCGTCAACGAACCCGTGGCCCGCCAGGTGAAGGCGATCGACGTGACCAACTATGCCGCGCGGCGCGATCGGCGAAAACCGCAAATCAAATTATTGACGGTGCTCGATCGTGACAGTAATCCCTTCAACAACCCCGGCGTGGGTTGGGGCAGGCCGGTTGGCGAAGAAGGCATCTACGAACCGGCCGCTCAACAAAAAATGCGGATGCTTCGCCGCGTGCATCGCCAATATGGCAGCATTGATGCGGGTGGTCAAATTGTGGATGTGTTTGCCGACACCCCCATGATTCACCCCGCCCCACTCGTCCAGTACACTTCGGGTCGTGATTGATCGATCCTTTAAACCGTTGCCGGGCCCACTCATGCTTGCGTGGTGTGGATGGCTGCTGTGCAGTTGGGCGATCAACTGGATGATCGATGGTCCGGTTTTCACTTCCAACGATAACATGCTGCCGGTGGTGCGCTGGATGATGATGTCCGCCATGCTGGGTATGACGCTCATTTGGCCGGCCTGCCGACTGACCTGGTGTTGCGAAACAAAACCTGCAGCACGCGCGTGGTGGGATTTCGTTTGCCTAATGTTGGTGTTGCAGGTGGTGGTCTGGCCGCTGCGTTTGCTTGTGAATTGGTCGAATGCTCAGGTGTGGTGGATCAACATCGTCGTGGCGGCGTGGTCGTTGTTAATCACGCTGTGGGTGTATCTGGGGTTGCACAATAATCATCGTGGGCGCACGTTGGCGATGATCGTCTGTGTGTTGACGTTGATGGTGCCGGTGGTCATCCAACGGACGAGTGGCGTTCCTTGCCATGACCCGTTCACGATGCTGTGGATCATCTGCGAGCCGCGCTTATCTGAGTTGCCGCACGATGTGATGGTGAACCTGGTTGCCATCATCGCCCTGGCCACAGCGGGCTGGGTGTTTGCTCTTTTCACCGTGAAAAACAGGGATGTCAGTTCCCCACCAGACGCTTCGCCACCCACCAAAGCTGACCCGAACGCGTCCACTCGCTATGATAGCTCGACGCAGGATAGTCAGACTTTTTAGCCCGGACAGGAAGAGCCATGGAGTTCATCACCCCCGAAGAGCGCGATCAACTGAAGGCCAAGCTGGAAGACCTGATCGCCCAACGTCCCGCCATCAGCAAGCGCATCGGTGAAGCCCGTGATCTGGGCGATCTTTCCGAGAACGCCGAGTACCATGCCGCACGCGAAGACCAGGGTTTGATGGAAGCGGAAATCCGTCGTCTGGAAGAACGTTTGGCCACCGCGAGCGTGGTCGAACAGGATGACATTCCCGATGACATGGTCTTCCTTGGCGCGACGGTAAAACTGGTCGACGAAGATGGTGATGAAGACCTGTACCGCTTGGTGGGTGAATCGACCGGCAAGTTCGACTTCGATGTGATCGAAGTCACCGCCGGCAGCCCCATGGGTGAAGCGCTGATGAAAGCGCGCGTCGGAGAAACCGTGCGCGTTGATCTGCCCAAAGGCACCAAGCGATTCACGATTCTGGAAATTATGTGACGGGGATGTTTCACCACAGAAAACGCTGAGGGCGCAGAGTTCAAATTCAACGGTTTCTGCCATCTGCGTTTCTCTGCGGTTGATTCCCATGGCCACACCCTCGTTCAACGTCACCGAAGCAAAGCAACGGCAATTGATCGAGCGCATGGAACGACTCGGTGTCCGCGAGCAGGACCTCACCGAAAAGTTCATTCGCGGCACCGGGCCCGGTGGGCAGAAAACCAACAAGACATCCATCTGCGTTTACCTGCGGCACGAACCGACTGGCATCGAGGTGCGCTGCGCGCGTGAACGTTCGCAAAGCACCAACCGGTTCCTCGCGCGTCGCCTCCTGTGTGATCAACTGGAAAACCGCAATGGCGACGGTCCGGAGGCGGTACAGATCGCGAAAATTCGCAAGCAGAAACGCCGCCGTGCACGCAGACGTCAATCATCGGAGGACTGATTAAGCTGGGCATGGCGGTACACTCGCGGACTCATGCCCATGTGGCGACGAAACCGGCGGGAAAAGTAAGCCAACTCGTCGTACCCTACCTTGGCAGCGATTTCACCGATCTGCAAACGTGACATGCACAACAATCGGCACGCCTGTTCGCAACGCAGACGATGCATGAAATCAATCACCCCCATCCCCACGCGCTTGGTGAATGAACGCGAAAGGTGCGCCGGGCTGAGGTGCACACGCTGGGCAAGCGCTTCCAGCGCGATCTGCTCGGTGTGATGACGTTGGATGTACTCCACTGCCTGCACAACCGCTTCGTCGGCCCGGGTCACTGTGATGGTGCGCATGTGGCTGCGCTTCCGCTCGAATAACCGCACGGTGGCGACAAGCACCTGGTGTAATCGTGCCAGGTTGGCCGCTGCGTGACCATCACGCCCGGCGTGTTGTTCATCGATGATGCCGTTGAGCATTTGCGCGATGGTGTTGCCTTCATCACTACCAGCAGCGTGAAGAATGGTTGGCCCATTATCCGCGGTGGCCGGCTGGCGCAACAATTCAAACGCACCGGGCAAACCATCCAGTAATGCAGACAGTCGATAGATCGTTTGTGGTTGCATCAGACAATTGATGATGCTGAAATTTTTCGTGTCCTCATAGGCATGCCAGATGCCGGGGCGCAACACAATCACATCACCATGCTGGAGTCGCTGGTCGTGATCGACCGCCACCTGCGTGGCTTCACCTCGCTCCACGTAGACCAATTCATGGAACAGGTGATCGTGCCGTCGAGCGGCGTGATGGTTGCCCACGCGAAACACGTATAACCCATCCCGGGTAAGCCCGTCGAACGCTTCTCCGTCGGTATGGTGAATCACCCGTTTGGCCATGCGCAAAATCGTACAATATTCGGGCATGTCTGTGCTAGTTATTCGCGTGTCGATCGGGCATATTTCTGTGGGAGTGCAAAGTTGTGCAACCACAGGTTGATCGGGCATCGGCGAAAGGACAGACCAACATGGCATTGAACGTGGCAGTCGTGGGTATGAAGAACATCGGCAACACCCATGCCGACGCACACGCAAGTGATGATCTGGCGAATCTGGTGGCGGTGTGCGATGTCGTCAAAGAGCGCGCCAAAGAAGCCGCAGACAAGCACGGTGTCGAAGCGTATATCGACCTGCAACAGATGCTCGATGCCCATCCAGACCTGGACATCATCGATGTCTGCACGGGTGGCTACGAGAACGGCAGTTGGCACTACGAGCCGGTGATCGAAGCGCTCGAAGCGGGCAAGCACGTGTTGTGCGAGAAGCCACTGAGTAACTGCATCGATGAAGCGCGACGTATGGTGGCCAAGGCCGATGAAACCGGTTCGTATCTCGGTTGCAACCTGAACCACTACTTCACCGAACCCGCGAAGCAGGCGGAAACGTACATCGCAGATGACAAAATCGGGCAGATGCTTTTTTGCCTGCATCGCATGGGGTTTCCCGGTGGCGCGCTCACGTTCAGTCCCACACAAGGTAAGAACGCAGATTGTCGTTACTTCCACATGAAGGCATTCCTCACGCATCCGTTCAGCATCATGCGTCATTTCTGCGGTGACATCACGCACGTACAGGCTTTCTGCGATCAACCCGGCTTCCGCAAGACAACCAGCGATCAACTCATCAGCATCAACAGCATTCATGTGAAGTTCGCCAGCGGTTGCATGGGCTATCTGCTCAGCCAGCGCGGCGATGCCACGTTCGGACTTGGCGGCTGGTGGAGCGTGGAAGTGGGCGGCACGAATGGTACGTTCTGCATCGAAAACTGCGTGGAAAAATGCACCTACTGGCCCACCCCCGGAAGTGAAGGCGCAGCCAAGCCTGAAGACCTTAATCTCGGCGAATCCCCCGCCCCCACCGTGCACGATACCGGCAACACCGATTTTAACTCTACCTTCGCCCGGCGCATTCACGCCTTTTTGGAAGATGTCACCAACAACGTGCCACGCGAAAAGCTCCGGGCTAACGGTCGCGATGCGTTGGCGGCACTTGAGTACACGTTTGCCGCGATGGATTCCGCCGAACAGGGCGGCGTACTCGTCAGACCCAACCCGCTACCCGAACTCAAGGGTGATCCCCACAACGACGTGTAACCAATCACCACACTTGCCGCGGAGGCGCAGAGACGCAGAGAAAAACATTGCATGTGAATCGCACGTGCCACACAAAAACTCACCCCTCTGCGTCTCTGCGCCTCTACGGTTCAACTTGAATCTTACCTATTCGGAACACCACCATGAAACTCGGCGTCAATTCAGTCCTGTTCGGCGGACACGACCTGGAAGTTGCGTTCAAACACATCGCGGCCTGTGGGTACGATGGCATCGAACTGTCCGCCATCGACGGCATGAGTGAACACCTTGTGCTTGATCGTTGGAAAGAACTGGTCGATCCCATCCGCAAACTCGTTGATGAATACCAACTGCCCATCCTGGCCATGGAGCAGCCGAACCAGGATACGGCCATCATGGAACAGGCCATGCAGGCGGCGGTGGAAGTCGGTTGCCCGCTCATCAACTGTGGTCCCGGTGGTGAAGCGGACAACGAAGACTCTCTGAAAGAACGTATTGATTCACTGGGACACCTCACCGAGATGGCGGGTAAGTATGGCGTCATGTTATGCGTGAAGGCGCACGTGGGTGCCGCCATCTACAACACACCCACCACACTCAAAGCGCTCGAAGCGATCGACCATCCCGCATTCGGCCTGGACATGGACCCGAGCCACATCCATCGTGCGGGCGAGAATCCCGTCGAAGCGCTGCGTGCGGTGGTGCATCAGGTGAAACACGTGCACGTGCGCGACTGCGTCGGACCAGGCCCGTCTCCCGGTGAACCTGTTCTGCAGACAAACGGTCGTGGCGACATTGACCTGCTGGGTTATTTCAAAGTGCTCGCTGATGCCGACTACACCGGCCCGGTCGATCTTGAAGTGATCGGCGCGAAGGAAGCAGACATCGCCACGTGCGTGATGATTGCCGCCGAATCGCGCGGTCACATGCAGGCATGCCTGCAAGCTGTGGGAGTACGCTAAGCATGACCACGCGCATTGGCATCCTCGGTTTCGCGCATGGGCACGTCAATGCGTATTGCAACCATTGGCGCGAAT
>JANQFT010000360.1 GCA_028277685.1 Phycisphaeraceae bacterium | reverse complement strand
GCATGCGCGGTGCGTGGTGTGCCACGTTCGTTCCACAGTGGGTGCGACCCAAGCGTGCCGATGGAGATAACGCGATAGTCGAGCATCAGATGGTTTACTGTTTGGCGGGGTCTTGAATGTCTGTCAACGAAAGAGCGCCAGCTTCGAATTTCTCGCGCAACTTTTCAACCACCAGGGATGGAAGTAGGCGCGAGAGCCGATCGAGCTTGCCTCCCGCGGCGATCTGCTTGATCAGGCTGCTGCTGGCAAACGCATACTCATCACCCGCCATGATGAACACTGTTTCCACATCCGCCACGGTGCGATTGGTCAAGGCGAGTTGCAGTTCGAACTGAAGGTCAGCAATATTTCGGATGCCACGCAGCAAAGCGGTGGCGCCGAGGGTTCGCGCGAAGTCGACCGTCAACCCGGTGAAGGTTTGCACTTCAACATCGAGGTCCGCATCTTTGATCACATGGCTGAGAATGTGTAGCCGTTCATCCAGCGTGAACAAGGCGCTCTTCTCGGGGTTGTGGCCGATGGCAACGACCAGGCGGTCGAACAGGTCGCGTCCGCGGCGGATGAGGTCGAGGTGGCCGTTCGTCATCGGATCGAACGTGCCGGGGAAGATGGCAATTTTGGGGTTTTTGGCGGTCATGCCAGCATCATAGCAACATCCAGGCAGATGGTAATGCGGCCGTAATCCGCTTGATCGCTGTAATCGATACAAACCCACCGTGAACGCGTTTGATGGTGCAATTTCTGTTGCGGTGTGGCGTGGTGAATTGGATCGTTGACCTGCCGCCGCAGGCAGCGCATTGCGTTGGACGGCGATGGTGACAAGGAGATTGCATCTATGATCAGGGGCTTACATGCCATGGCCCTGGCGTGCTGTATCGCCGGTTCGGCGCACGCAGGACTTGACATGGCGATTACACACGGCGGAGGCAATGCGCCATCAGGTTCGCGCGATGAAATGCTCACCGACCAGGATGATGCCATCCTGCTTGAAGTGAACAACGACATCTCCAGCCGTGGTGGTGTGATCACCGATCCGGCATCGCCACTCTCGACAGAAGATCGCATGGACTCTGAATCGGTCGGCCAGATCATGTCGGGCGCCAACGCCCCTGAAGCTGGCGGCACAGGTTCCAAGGCCATTTATGACCGACTGAATGTTCGTGCCGTCTTACGACTGCTGCTCTACGATCAACCCGAGCAAGCCGGCTATCGTCCTGAGCCGGTGATTACCCAACCGGCATTGGTACGTGAACCCGCGAACGGACCGGCCGGCGGCAGTGGTGGTGGCGGTAATGATGACGCGCCTCAGTTCACGGCGATCCCCGAGCCCACCACATGCCTGTTGATGATTGGTGCGGCAGGCATTGCCTACGGACGACGACGTCGGAAAACAGTTTGAGATGAATCCAGCGGCATCGCCGGTTAGCGCAAAAGCGACTGGCCGAGGACGATGTCGATCACCAGTACCCTGGATCGAGCCCCGTTCGGTTAAGCCTCCCCGACGGGGCGTTTTTATGCGCCGACAATGTGCTCGCCGGTGTGACCATGCGAACGCATCACACCGCGAGTATCGATGATCAGTTTGGCCTGGTCCGCGATCATCTGCCAATCGTACGCATTGTGGTGCGTGGCGATGACGACGCAGTCATAGCCGGGCAGCGAGTTGTTCAAGTCGACGCTTTTCATGTTCAGGTCGCCGTAGTGCCGCATCTTGTGCGTGGCGGGCACGTGGGGGTCGTTGTAGCTGACATCGCCGCCGAGAGCTTTGAATTGACGAATGAGTTCGAAGCTGGGACTTTCGCGTACGTCATCGACGTTGGGTTTGTACG
>JANQFT010000320.1 GCA_028277685.1 Phycisphaeraceae bacterium | reverse complement strand
GATGAGGATTTTCCGGAAGACGCGGGCATCCTCGGCGAACGTCTGCTTGCTCACCACGATGCCATGTGCCTGATCAATCTGCGCGAGCGCGGCGCCAAGTTCCTTCGACAGATCGCCGCAGCGGTCCCTGTCATGGCCAAACCGCTGGAGGCGGCCGCCGTTTGTTGTGATGAAGAGCAAACCCTGCTTCCTGCCATGCACGAAGCGACAGGCGGCTACATCAACCCACATGACACAGAGCGACTGGTTGCGCTGCGCGATCCCGCAGCACGCCGCAAGATTGCCGAGTTGATTCTCCAGGTGCGCGACAAGGAAGAACAGATGCTCGGGCATGTCGAGACTGCCCTGGCTCGATGAACACATTGCGTGGATCGAAATTGGATTATTTCGTTCTTGATAAATGCGGACGGATAGAGCATACTTCGGGCACGGCGATTGAAGGACGCCGCCCGGCCTGCGGAAAGGATTGAATCCACCTTCCTTGTGAACGTACATAGCCTTCCTTTCCGCCCGTTCGTGCAGGCCGCGGGCAGAGCTGAAAGGAAGGTCTATCATGACCCGCTCGCTCCCTGTCCGTCCGTCGTTGCGCTTCCTGCAAGAACAAGCCAAGGATTTGTTGAAAGATCAGCGTGCTTCCGATGCGCGCGTCTGTTCAACGTTGCGCTTGTTACGCCGCTTCCACGCAGCCAGTGATGGTGACATCCTGTCCGCCGACGTGGCGCTGACTGAAGTGCAGTTCGCCTTGGCGCTCGACTATGGCTTTGCCAGTTGGCCGGCGATGAAGCAGCATATCGAAACGGTGACTGCCGATGCAGCATCACCCGCCACACCAGAAGGCGAACCCGGCATCAAACTCGTCCTGCCGGGAGTGCCGAAGATCGGCTACCACAAGCGGTCGTGCCCATTCCCAGGTTCAGCGGAAGCAGTGTTGAAGTATCTCGGTCATGCCGAACCCTACGATTACCTGATGGGTATCAGCGGGGCAGCATTCCGCCGGCTGTGGCATCGCGATGATGGTGGCAACATCGATTTGGGTTACTTTCAACCCGAGCCATTCCGTTTGATGTTCAGCGCGCTGGGTTACGACTACCGCGTTTATCCCATGTCGAACAAACCGGTGCTCATCGAAGCGGTGAAGCAAAGCATCGCCACAGGCAAACCGGTCATCGCGTTCGGCATCATCGGACCCCCGGAAGCTGGATTGGTGTGTGGCTACGATCAAGGCGGCGAAGTCATGATTGGGCAAAGCTTCTTCGACTTCGCCCATTACGGTGATGAAACCCACTACTACGAGAAAGAAGACTGGTTTGAAGACATGGCCAAAAAAGGCCCTGAGTTTGATGAGCCGGGTCCGCTGGGCATGATTGTGTTGGGCGATCGCGTGCAGCGACCAGCTCCGCGCGAAGTTCTGGCAACCAGTCTCGACTGGGCGATTGAGTTGGCTCGCATTTCCCACCGCGCGAATATGCCGAATCATATCAGTGGTCTTGCCGCGTATGACAGTTGGGCCGATGGCTTGGAAGTGGACGAAGACTACACCCGCAACGAACCGCACGAGCCACCCGACCCCGAAAGTCCCACCGCCCCGAAAGACACCACAGAAATTCGCATCATGGTGCACCGTGATCAGTACGCCATGCTGACCGAACGCGCCGAGGCTGCACGATTCCTTCACCGCATGGCAGAACATGCTGGTGAAGCTGCACCGTTGGTCCGGGAAGCAGCCGATCTATATGAGCCAATCGGTGCGGCCAACGTTTGGCCATGGAAGAAACACCAGGGAGAAGAAGTCATTCAGGGCATTCGTGACGGCACTCAACGCCGCGCCATCGCCGCCGAAGTGCGTCGGGCAAAGCAGATGGAAACGCGGGCGGTCGAGAAACTCGAACAGGTGCGCGAAGCGCTGAAAATCTAAATCAATCTAGCACATGATGCGGCGTGCTACTCAGCACACGGGTAGCACGCCGCACGCTATACTGGCGGCTCGATTTCAGCATCACACGCATGAAGTTGAGGAACAACCATGGCCAAAGCAAAATCCACCGTCAAAATCAAAGGCGCCGCCCTGCCGAACATTCCTTGGGAAGATCGTCCGAAGGGGCATAAAGAAATCATCTGGCGGTACAGCGGAAACCCGATCATCCAGCGCGATGCGATTCCTTCGAGCAACAGTATTTTCAACTCGGCAGTGGTACCGTTTAAAGGAAAGTTTGCCGGCGTGTTTCGTTGCGATGATCGTTCGCGCAAGCAATGTTTGCATGCGGGCTTTAGTGATGATGGTGTCAACTGGAACATCAACCCCAAAGAGATCGACTTTGCCTGGAAAGACAAGGAAACACAATACCACGCCGGCTACGACCCGCGCGTGGTGTGGATTGAAGATCGTTACTGGGTGCAATGGTGTAACCAGTACCACGGCCCCACCATCGGCTTGGCGTGGACGAAAGACTTCAAGAAGTTCCACATGGTGGAAAACGCCTTCCTGCCTTTCAACCGAAACGGCGTGCTGTTCCCGCGCAAGATCAATGGCCAGTACGTGATGCTCTCACGTCCATCCGACAACGGCCACACCCCGTTCGGCGATATCTGGCTCAGTCATTCGCCCGACATGAATTACTGGGGTAAGCACCGCTGGGTGATGGGGCGCGCTGGCGGTTGGCAGTCGACCAAAATCGGCGCCGGGCCGATTCCAATTGAAACGTCCGAAGGTTGGCTGATGATCTATCACGGCGTGCTGAACAGTTGTAACGGTTTCGTCTACAGCTTCGGCGCGGCGTTGCTCGATCTGAAACAACCGTGGAAGGTGCTCGCCCGCAGTGGTGATTACTTGATCAGCCCATGGACCAACTACGAATGTGTGGGCGATGTGCCGAACGTAGCGTTCCCGTGTGCAGCGCTGGTCGATCCCCCGACGCAGCGCATCGCCATTTACTACGGTTGTGCCGACACAGTCACCGGCATCTGTTTCAGTCACGTGGGCGAAATCATCAAATGGATGCGGAAGTGTAATATTCAGAAGTAACTCCCGGAACATGGGCATAGCGATCCGCAACGTATCCACGCCCGATAATCAGTTTCACCAGATTGCCCAAGGCGCAGCATGTCAAAAAGCATGGGCGCCTTTTTGAATTCAATTGGCAATTCGAGGGTGCTGTTTCGTAGATTTGTCCTTGTTGCTTGTCGCGATAGCCTTTCACGTTTGGGGCCCTGTGGGTGCGACGGGTAAGTCTTACGACTGATGGGAACATGTCATGGAAGATGTCACACCGCTATGGTCGCGTTATGTGAAGACTGGTGATGACGAAACCCGGAACAAGCTTATCGAGCATTACCTGCCGCTGGTGCAGATGCATGCCCGGCGAACACGGTCACGCTTGCCCAACTGTATTGATGAGGGTGACCTGGTGACCGCAGGCGTATTCGGGCTGATGGATGCGATCAGCAGTTTTGATCCGTCACGTGGTTACAAATTTGAAACGTTCTGTGTCCGCCGCATCACCGGGGCAATGCTGGATGAATTGCGCGCTCTCGATTGGACGCCACGCCTTGCGCGTCGTCGTGCGGCACTGGTGCAGCGCGCGGTATTGCGCCTCCGCCAGATCAACGGGGTTGACCCGACGGATGAAGAACTCGCGGCCGAGCTGGGTATCCGCGGTGAGGAGTTCAAACGCGTGCGACGTGATGCGGACATCACCTGCGTCACCAGCCTGCAAACACGCGTCGGTGCCAGTCGGCCCGATTACGATGACGCAGAAGGTGCGGAACTCATGGCAGATGAACAGCAGATCGATCCTGCTGAAAAGGCCGAGCGCTTGGGCATGCAACAGGCGATGATGAACCATATGGATCGCAACGAGCGACTGATCCTCACGTTGTATCATCGTGAAGGCATGTCGATGCATGAGATCGGCCGCACGCTTGGCATGAGCGAATCTCGCATCAGTCAGTTGCACAAACACCTGTTACATCGCCTGCAATCGCAGTTCGGGCCGCGTGCAGAAAGGCTGGCCGCCGTCGCTTAAGTCATCGCCTGCCAGAACGAATTGGTCGGGTCGTCGTAATCATCCCGCCATTTGTGCAGGGCCACACGCAGACGTTGAATATCGTCTGCGTGTTTCGCATCATCTGATAGATCGTTCAGTTCCCATGGGTCGTTCACGATGTCGAATAGTTGGGTGGTGCGCACGCCATCGACGTGATACTCAATCAACTTGTACTGTTGATCGCGCACGCTGCGTTGCAGGTGAACGTAAGCGCAGTGCATCATGTCGCGCACGTGGTGCGAAGCATCATCGAGCGCAGGCTTAAGGCTCAGTCCCTCATTGCTGGTAGGGGCAGTGACGCCCGTGAGATCGCAGAGCGTGGCAAAGATATCCAACAGGTAGCAGTATGATTCGCTTTGCTGGTTTTGCGGTACGCCCGGACCAGCAAAGATGAGCGGCACGCGCACCGAGTGGTCATACATATTCTGCTTGCCCATCAACCCGTGCTGGCCGACGGCAAGGCCGTTGTCTCCGGCGAACACGATGATGGTGTTTGCCAAGTCATCCGATTGCTCCAGCGCACTGATGACGTCACCAATGCGATCATCCAGATGGGTGATCATCGCGTAGTATTCGGCAATGTGTTGGCGAATAGCGGGTTTGGTGCGAGGCCATTCCTCAAGCATTTCATCGCGCACGCGCAGGTTGCCATTATCGAACGGATGGCCGGGCATGTAGTTCGGCGGCAATTCGATCTCATCCACGTTGTACATGTCCAGGTATTTCTTCGGCATGGTACGTGGATCGTGCGGTGCCAGGAACGATGTGTATGCCATGAACGGCTTACTGCGATCGCGCCTGCCGATGAAGTCGATCACCGCTTCCGCCACAATATCGGTTGAATGTTTACCGGGCACGATGTGGTCGGCGGGGCGATCAATCACCCGATTGGTAGCTTGGGGATTGAAACACTCTGGAATGGTGTTTTCGTATTTGCCTTGCGGGTCGTAATGGTAGGCGGGCATGTTCCAGTGATCCATCATGCCACCGAAGTAAATCTCACCGCCATCGGTGAAGCTGCGCGCAAACGATGGTCTGCCGTTGTGCCACTTGCCGGTGCCAAACGTTTGGTAACCCGCTGCGGCGAAACATTCACCCATCGTGGTGTGCTCTTTGGGAATGTGTTGGCCTTGTTCCTGCAGATGGAACAACGTGCGCCCGGTGTGCAGCATGGCGCGGCTCGGCATGCAGATGGCGCCGCACGTGCCGCCCATGATATGCGCGCGGGTGAACGTGGTACCGCGCGCGACCAACTTATCCAGGTTCGGCGTTTTAATCTGCGTGTTGCCCAGCGCCGCGATGGTGTCGAAGCGCTGGTCGTCGGTGAACAAAATCAGAATATTCGGGCGGTCAGCCATGGTGATCATCTCCGTTGGCGTTCACCATAGCACGATGCATCGGAGTGTAAAGCGGAGCGCGGATCGACTAGATATCGTGAATGATTCCGTTATGTTGGCAGTTGACCCGCTACCAGGAGCATCACGCGATCATGGATCAACCGAATATTCTGTTCATCATGTCCGATGATCACGCTGCCCACGCCATCAGTGCGTATGGCAGCCGGATTAATCACACACCGCACATCGACCGCTTAGCTGAGGGCGGCATGCGGATGGATAACTGCCACTGCGTGAACTCAATCTGCACACCCAGCCGTGCAAACATTCTGACTGGACAGCACAGCCACGTGAACGGCGTGCAAACACTGGCTGACAAGATCGATGGCAACCGTGATCTTCTCATCCAGAAGTTGTTGAAGAACGAAGGTTACACCACGGCGATGGTTGGCAAGTGGCACTTAGGCCAAGGCGAGCCGCACGATCCCACTGGTTTTGATTTTTACAGTGTGTTGCAGGGACAAGGGCCGTACTTCGATCCGGAAATGATCGAGCAGGGCAAGAAGAAACAATACACCGGTTACACCACCGAGATCATCACCGACCTGACACTGCAGTGGTTGGACAGTCGCGACAAAGACAAACCATTCTTCTTCTGCTGCCACCACAAGGCGCCGCATCGTGAATGGCAGCCCAGCCCGAAGTACGCCACGCTGTTCGATGATCGCGACATTCCCGAACCGGAAACGTTCTACGATGATTATTCCAATCGTTCGCTTGCTGCCGCGGCAGCGCACATGCGCATCGGACGGGATAACAAGATCGCCGACGTGAAAAGCTTACCCCCCACCGGCCTCGATGAGCAGGGTGTGAAGAAGTGGGCGTACCAACGGTACATCAAAGATTACCTGCGCTGCGTGCAAAGTGTGGATGACAGCGTGGGCACGTTGCTCGATTACCTCGATGCCAGCAGCCTGACGGACAACACCATCGTGATCTACACCTCCGACCAGGGCTTCTTCCTCGGCGACCACGGTTGGTACGACAAGCGCTTCATGTACGAGCATTCGCTGCGGATGCCGTTTCTGATTCGTTGGCCCGCGCAAATCGAGGCTGGCTCGGTTTGTGATGAAATTTTCACCAACATCGACTTCGCCCCCACCTGGCTGGACGCGATTGGTCTGGACATTCCCAAAGATATGCAGGGCGTGAGTGGTCTACCTCTTTGGCAGGGAAAAACACCTGAAAACTGGCAGCAATCTCTTTATTACCGTTACTGGATGCACACCGGTGGTGGCAAGCAATACGGGCACAACGTTTGCGCGCATTACGGTGTGCGCACCCGAACGCACAAACTCATCTACTACTACGGCAAGAGTTGTGGCACGACTGGTTCAACCGACGATCCGGTCACGCCCCTATGGCAACCGGAATGGGAACTATTCGATTTAGTTAAAGACCCCAACGAGATGAAAAATGTCTACCACGACCCGGCGTATGCGGATGTGGTGAAAGAGATGACCGCCGAACTCGAGCGCCTGCAAGCGAAGTATGGAGATACGCCGGAGCACTGATTTATTAGCCGCAGAGAAAGCAGAAAATCGATTTGTTCCAACCTGATCTTTTTTTGTTTTTTCCTCTGTAGCCACTGTGCTCTCTGTGGTAAGAACTCACTGCTGCGCGACTCTCGTGCGGTAGTGCGTCTTGCTGTTGCGCTTGGCCACCCACGCGATGAATGCGCCGAGTTGCGGGTGCTTCAGTAACTTCTCGCGCGTATTGTACAGGCGTGCCAGTTCCTTATGCGGGATGAATCGGTGAATGGCTGCGTGACAATCACCACACACATTGATGCCCTGTTGCATGGCGTCACGGGTGTGGTTCTTTTTAAACCACTTGTTGCTGTGTAAGCGGCGGGGAATCAGGTGATGGAACTGAAGCGGTTTGGCGCGACCGCATAGCCCACAAGCTGGAGAGGAATTTTTCACGGGCGATGTTGTAGGGGATGCATACGTGGCGCTCAACGTAGCGAGCTTCACGTGGCAGGTGTTTCCGGTTCCTGGAACACGGTCTGCCCGGTTTCGAGCGCCGTTTCAATGTATGGACGACAGGCGGTGCAATATGTACCCATGCCCAGTTCGCGTTTCAAGCGACGGACACTGGTGGTTTGTTTCTGGCGTGCCTGATCAACGATCTGGGCGAACGTCAGGCCGCAGCACTCGCAATGATCAATTTGGCGTGGCTCTGTCATGCACGATTGTAGGCGTACGGTGGGTGTTTATCCGCCCAAATGGTCCAGAAGAATACGGCGAAATTCGTCCGTGGGGGCGATTTTGCCGGTCCAAAGCTCAAACTGTGTCGCGCCCTGCCGTACGAACATTTCCACTCCGCTGACCGTTTTGCAGCCAGCTTGCTTGGCCATGGCCAACAGTTTTGTTTCGACCGGGTTGTAAATCGTGTCGAACACCACCCCCGGAAGTTGGTCGGGTAAAGCATCCAGCGGGCAAGCATCCACGTTCGGATGCATGCCAATCGGCGTGACGTTCACGATCACCTTCGCTTGTGTGTTCGTCAGTTCATCGAGCGGCTTGGCTTCGACCTTACCGGTCTGACCATCGAACTCATTCGCGAGTGTTGTTGCGCGACTGACGGTGCGATTGTAGATCGTCACGTTCGCACCATGCCCAGCAAAGCCGGCCACGATCGCCCGGGCTGCCCCACCAGCACCAATGACGGCGACGGGTAAACCTTTCACACCGTCGCGCGCGATGTTCATCGCATCACACACCGAATCAAGCGCGGCAGCGTAATCGCTGTTCGAAGCGTAGAGCGAACCATCATCGCGGCGGGTCAACGTGTTGGCCGCACCGATGCGCGCAGACAGTTCCTCGATTTCACCACCTTCTTCGCGCACGAAGTGCAGCAGATTTTCTTTATGTGGAATGGTGACCGATGCCCCCCGGAAGTGGAGGGGTGCGTAGTCGAGCCATGCGCCAACGGTGGCTTTGAAGTGTTCGTATTCCGGTGGAATGGGCATGGGCAGGTAGACACCGTTGTAGCCAGTGGTGTCGAAGCCGGCATTATGGATGGCGGGGCTCATCGAGTGACCAACCGGCCAACCAATGACGCCGAACACTTGGGTGTCTTCGCGCAGGGCATCCCAGCGATATAAGTTCTTCATCACAGCCACACCGACTTGGCCGGGCGCGGTGACTGTTTCATCATCCAGGCCACAGAAGGTGAGCAGCGCGCCGAACTTTTTGGCGAGCACGCGCGAAGGCAAACCAAACTCACCCATGCACAGCGCGATGGTGGGCTTGTGTTGATCGGCAATCAGTTCGGACGCCTGCAGGTTGTCGCGCAGGCTGCGTGCCTGCCAGGCAACTTTCACCACACGGCAGGCATCATCGTTCGCCATCGCTTCAATGCGCTGGTACAGGTCGGTCGGTCGTTTGTCAAAATCGTGAGCGGACAGAATCAAACCTGTGTCGGTAGATTTGCCCTGCTTCGGGTGATCCACCACCAGTTTCACCTTTTGGCGGATGTTGGCCGACGCCCGGTATGCCACCAATTCAACATCGATGTACGCCGGTTGTTGCAATCCCGCGTGTTCGTACACGGCAATGCGGGTTTGCTCATCGCCATCGTAATCGCCTCCTTCATCTTTGATCCGGCAGGTGATGATGCATGGCAACGGGGATTGCTGAACCAGTTGTTCCACCGCGGCGACGTCATCGGTGAAGGTATCGATGCGAAATTCAACCAGATCTGCCCCACGCTCGGCGGCGATGGCGGCATGAGCGAGAGCCTGGTCGAGTGATTCAACGGTGATGGCAACGCAAAGCTTCGTCATGGCCGCACAGCCTATGCGGCAGATGACAAATGGTCCAGCCAATCAATCAGGAAAGGGAAAGATGGGAACAGTGTGAACCGGGCCGGGCTCCATGTGCTGACCTACTAACATCAGTACCACCATCGCCGCAATCCAGAACAAGGTGATAACCATCGCAATCGCACCGGCGATGATGCCGGCCACGGCGAATCCGCGTGCGGCAGGGTCTTTCTTTGCCACCAGGCCCAGGACGACCGCCACACCACCAGCGACAAAACCCAAACAGGTGAACAACCCACAGCAACAGCCCATGAACTGAAAGACCAATGCCCCGATGCCGGTGATCATGGACGCGAGGCCCATGGCCTGCTGGTTCTGCTGCGGTATGGTGTATTGGGGTTGCGATGTTTCAACGTAGCGGGCGGGTTGCGGTTCAGCTTGTGGCTGTGGCGTTGGCTCGGGCAATGGGGCATCACCCGATTCATCGCTTTGGTTGATGCCGCGGTTGTATTCGTCTTTGGCCATCAATCAACTTGCCAGGGTGTGCACGAGATAACCTTACCCGCCGTGCCTGCAATGCCCACATCAACTAAATACGGCAACGACCTTACTTGGCCAGTTCGTTGCCGTTGGCATCCTTCATACTGCCGACCGCGATGAGAATGATGTCGATCAGCGCCCAGATACCGAAGCCGCCACAGGTAATGAGTTTTAGCACGCCCAGGCCGATGTAACCGAGGTAGAAGCGGTCGATGCCCAAACCACCCAGCAGGATGGAAAGGATGAGTGCAACCACAAAACTCTTTTGACCTGGAGCCGCGCCTTGTTCGTCAGCCATTGGTTTTACCCTAAACTTGGTGAAGAAGTGAATCGTCCTTGTTGGCGATAGATTAAGGGGGTTGCGCGTGGGCTGTCAATGGTTTGTGTGCGCATGAGGAAACCGCATCGCGGACGACGCGGCTGATATGAATGCAGTAATGCGCAGTTTTTCTGGACTGCATCATCTACGATGCAGCACGCAAAGCTCACCCCCTCAAGACTGCTTATTATAGTGTCGCGCTGGTGTATGGCAGCAGGGCCATGTAACGGGCCCGCTTGATCGCTTGGGCCATCATGCGCTGTTCCTTGGCGTTGAGGCCGGTGCGCTTGCGACCGAGGATCTTGCCGTTGGGGCTCATCATCTTCCGCAGCGGTTCGACGTTGCGGTAGTCGATGTAGGTCGTGCCGTTGCTGGACTGGACAGTGACCTTCACGGCCACAGGGCTGAAACGCTCGAAACGTGCCATGGATGTATCTCCGTCTTGGCTTGCAGCCCCAAAACGCGGTTCGGGGCGACGGGGGGTGAAATCAAACGAGCCAAACAGTGTATCGAGGGACGGAAATTCGTCAAGTGGTCAGATATTCACCACAGAGAGCACAGAGGGGGAAATTAGGCTTGAGTAACTGACGCGCAAGCCGAACAAGAAAATGCATTTTCTCCGTGTTCCCCGTGTGGTGAATTTTCCTCAAGCGAGCGTGAAGCTCTGTGCCCCATCCGCCGGGCGGGTGGAGAAGCAGACGGCTTCTTTACCGGTCTTCTCTGCATAACCAGCTTGGATGGCTTCGACGGTTGCGTTCAGGTTGGCCGCTTTCACCAATGTGACCGTACATCCCCCGAACCCACCGCCGGTCATGCGGCTGCCGAACACACCATCACAACCGCGGGCCAGTTCCACCAGCACATCGAGTTCCGGGCAACTCACTTCGTAATCATCACGCAGGAAAGCGTGGGATTCGTACATCAGCCGGCCGACCTCGGGGTAATCACCGCGGTCAAGTGCATCGGCAGCCAACACCGTGCGTTCGTTTTCACCGATCACGTGCCGCGCCCGGCGGTAGACGACTTCATCCAGGTCTTCTTTCGCAGCGGCGAGCATTTTCATGTCGGCATCGCGCAGTGCCTTCACTTGTGGGTAGGTCTTGGCGATCGTTGCCGCAGCCTCTTCACACTGCTGACGACGCAGGGGGTATTCGGTATCCCCCAGGTTGTGTTTCACACCGCTGTTGGTGATGAGCACCGCCACGTCCGGATCAACCAGTTTCACCAACCGCGTGGAATGGTCGCGGCAATCGATGAGTAGCGCATGATCACGCTGGCCCATCGCGCTGATGAATTGATCCATGATCCCGCACGGCATGTTGGCGTAATCGTGCTCCGCCTTCTGTGCCCATAGTGCTTTATGCACAGGGTCGATGCGAATGCCCAGCAATTGTTCGATCATGCTGGCCGTGGCCACTTCCAACGCGGCACTACTGCTCAACCCGCTGCCCAGCGGAACATCGGAAGTCACCACCGCATCAAAGCCGGGTACCGGGTGACCATTATCGATGAACTGGGCAATCACACCCTTCGGATATTTCACCCATTCGGTGGTTCCGGGCGCGATGCCTTCGAGCATGAACGTGGCCATGTTGCCATCGTGATCCAGCGCCACCATGCGGCAACGCGGCGAGTGATTCGGTACCCCCACCACCACCGTGCGGCGCTCGATCGCCAACGGCATGACAAAACCATCGTTGTAATCGGTGTGTTCACCAATCAAATTCACGCGCCCGGGGGCGACGCCGCCCAGCGTGGGGTCGGTATCGAAGTGATCGCGGAAGCCGGCAATCGCGCGTTGCACCAAGGCATCGTTGGCATGATTAGCATTCATGATGGCGAAAAGTACCCACCACCCCCGGAAGTTTCAACCCCTGCCGGAAGTCCTGGAAGCACAAGCCAATGCAGAGCTAACGCGCGCTTTCATCTCTGCGTTGTGCAAGAAAGTCTTGCAGGATGGCCGTTGCCGCCAGGGCATCGCGCCGGGTTTTCTTTTGCTTGTGGGTTAAGCCGGATTGCTTCATCAGATCGTCCGCGGCGAAACTGGTGAGTCGTTCATCCACACAGTGCACTTTCAGGCGCGTGTTCTCTTCGAGCAACATGGCCAAGGCTTGGGCTTTTTTTGCCCCGGGGCCGATGGTGCCATCCATGTTGAGGGGAATGCCGATGACCAGTTGGTCAGGGCCGTGCTCGTCGATGGCGTTTTTGATTTTGCTGAGCAGTGTGGCGGGGTCGGATGTTTCGATCATCCCGACGGGGCCTGCCTGGCCGGTCAGGTCGTCGCCCACCGCCAGGCCCGTGCGTTTGCCACCGGGATCGATTGCCAGATATCGCATGCTCGGCATGATACGGCGGCCTACCATTTCACACCATGAAACACTTCTTTCTGTTGGGGCTGGCCTGTGTGATGACTGCGGCAACTGCTGCATCTGCCGTTCAGCCGGTCGAAACTAAACCGCTCACCCCCAAGACGTTCCACTTCACGCTGGACGATCTGCCGGAGCCGTTCGCCACGACCAGCGCGCGGAAAGGGCCGAAGCGGGTTGATCCTCCCACACCAATCACGCTGAATGCGCCGCCGGGCTTCCGCATCAATGTGTTTGCTTCGGGGCTGCGTCGACCGCGCTGGTTGGCGCTCACCCCCGAGGGGCATGTGCTGGTCACCGAAACACCACGCAACCGCATTCGTCTGTTGCGTGATGAAAACAAAGACGGCCACGCCGATGCGGTCGAAACCTTCGCCACCGCTGAAAACAATCTGCAAGCACCGTTCGGCATGTCGTTCGACAAGACACACTTCTACCTGGGTAACACTGGGGAAGTGCGACGCTATGCATACCAGCGTGGCCAGTTACGCCTCGAAGGTAAAGGCGAACACATCACACAGCTGACGCCTTGGGGTTACAACCAACACTGGACACGCAACGTGCGCATTGCGCCGGACGGCCGGCTGTTCGTCACGGTGGGTAGTAAATCGAATGTCGATGTTGAACCCCACCCCCGTGCTTCGGTGTTGGTGATGAACGGCGATGGCACCAACCGACGCGTGTTCGCCGATGGGTTGCGTAACCCGGTCGGCCTCGATTTCCACCCCATCACCCACGAGCCGTACGTCACTGTGAACGAGCGCGACAAGCTTGGTGATGATCTGGTGCCTGATTACCTGACTCGCATTCGTCAGGGTGAGTTCTATGGTTGGCCGTATGTCTATCTCACGCCAAAGCTGCGCGACCCACGTCGGCCAGAGAACGACCCGCGCATTCCGCACACGAAAACACCGGACGTGTTATTTCAGTCTCACTCAGCGGCGCTTGGGGTGGTGTTTTATCGTGGGAAACAGTTTCCGCCGCGTTATCGCAACGGCGCATTCGTCGCCTTCCGGGGATCGTGGAATCGTCATGCGGGTACGGGGTACAAAATCGTTTACGTGCCGTTTAATAAAGATCATCGCCCTACCGGCACATACGAAGACTTCGTCACCGGTTTTCTCATCGACCCGCAAGGCCCCACCACGTTCGGCCGCCCCGTTGCGGTACTCATCCTGCCCGATGGCAGTTTGATTTTCACCGAAGAAGCGAACGGGTTTATCTACCGGGTGAGTTGGGTGGGGGAGTGATGCTGCAGAGAGAGCGAGGCTCCGGCCAAGCCGTAGGTGTGAGCCGACCAGCATTCGCTTCAGCTCAACGGGAGCTTCGCCCTTTCACGTTTAGATGAATTCTCCACCAAACTGTTCAGCGATCATCGTGTGCAGTTCCTTGAGGCGTTGTTCATCATCCTGATGGCAAACCAACGTGGCGTTGGGCGTGCGCACGATGATCAGGTCCTTCACGCCGATGGTGGCGATCAGGTGATCTTCCTCGCTGGAAACAACCACGGAGTTGGTCGTATCCATCAGGCACGCTTTGGCGCCGAGCGCGTTCTGGCCATCGTCCTGCTCACACGTTTTGGCGTAGCTGGACCAGCTACCCACATCGAGCCAGTGCACGGGCATCTCGACGGTGGCAATGTTGAAATCATCGCTTGCCGCGGCGCGTTCCATGATGGCGTAGTCGACGCTGATCTTGGGTAGCTTGGGGTAGATCTTGTTCAGCAGGTCGGCACAGTCGCCACCGGACCAGCCTTGGCCGAGTTCGGTCAGGCCCGCGTGATTTTCCGGGGCGAAGGCTTCGATCGCCTTCATCAGTGTGCCGGCCCGCCAGACAAACATGCCGCTGTTCCACAGGTACTCACCCGATTCCACGTAACGCCGCGCGGTGTGGTGATCCGGTTTTTCTTTGAACGCGGCAGTGCGATAGGCGTGTTCGATGCCGTCGAGTTGTTTGCCCAGTTGCACGTAGCCGTAACCCGTGGCCGGCTGCGTGGGCTTGATGCCGAACGTGACCAATGTGTCGGGCTGACTCTCGGCAATTTCGAACCCGGTGCGCACACGATCCTGGAACACATCGATCGGTTCGATCAGATGGTCAGCCGTGAATACAGCGATGACCGCATCGGGGTCCTGGGCGAGTCTTTCCGCTGCGGGCAGGCCAACCGCGTTCAACGTATCCCGGCCTGTGGGTTCGCCGTAAAAGTGTGCATCGTCCATGGCATCGACGGCACTAAGAATCGCTGCACGGTGTGCTTCGCCGGCGCAAATGTAGCATTGATCTGTCGGCAGTAGACCGTTAAGCCGTTCGTACGCCACTTCGATTAAGCTTTTGCCGTTGATGAACGGGATGAGCTGTTTGGGTTGCTGTTTGGTGGACATCGGCCAAAGTCGGGTGCCGCTTCCGCCTGCCATAATCATTGCGTAACGCATGACCGTGAATCTCCGTCGGTGGTCTACAATTCTACCCACCGAACGCCGCCGCTACACCCCTGCGCGCAAACGTAGCGCAAGTTCGATGATGTGTTCAGTATCGGCCAGGTCGGGATTTGACGTGAGAATCTGATCGACCCATTGCACCGCCTGGTTGCGAGATTCGCCCAGTTGGACCAGTACTTCCACCGCTTCGCTGGCCGGACCGCGAGCAACCGGCGCTGCATCCCCTTCCGCTGGTTGGGCGTAAACCGCGCTGGTGATGAAACTATCTACCTTGCCGTGCAGAGTAACAATGATCGTTTCGGCGGTGCGCTTGCCGATCTCAGGTAACGACTGGAGAAGCTTCACATCGCGCTCAGCAATGGCGCCGGCAATCTGACCTGTTTCCATGCCCAGTGCCCGCAGTGCTTTGCGTGGACCGATACCTTTGACCGTGGTGAACAACTCGAAAAATTGTTTGTCACCTTGTGAGAGGAACCCGGCCAACCGCGGGGTAAACGTGCTTCCCTGCGATGTGCCTTCCAGGTAATGGATGGTGTGCAGGGTGATGGTTTTTCCGATCGATCCGCCAAGCCGTACCGCAACGAACGTGGGCAGCAGCACTTCGTACACCATGCCGCCATCAAGCGCGAGATGCGCCCGGCCATCGTCGATCGTTTCCAGCAAACCGGTGATGCGGCAGATCATGGGGATAGGGTATCGGGTATGGAGTGCGGGGGATAGGGGGAGGGGAAGATTGCGTATGTTGAACCAGATACGCAATTCCTACAATCTTTCCATCGCCAACCGCCTGGCATGACACAGGGCGATGGCGATGGCGTCGGCCACGTCGGGCGGGTTGGGTGGCTCGGCCAAGCCGCATTGACTTTGTACAGCGAGTTGGATCTGTTGCTTGGTCGCGTGACCGTTGCCGGTGAGTGATTTTTTCACTTCCGTTGATGGCATGTCCTCAACGGGCAGATTGGCTTGTTGGGCAGCCAACAGGATGACGCCACGCGCGTGGGCCATGAGAATCGCGGTGCGTGGATGTTTGTAATGGGCGTACAACTTTTCCACTGCCACACGATCGGGTTTGAGCTCGTCAATCAGGCGGATCATGTCATCGTGGAGTAGGCCAAGCCGTTCGATCATCCGCTTCTTCGCGGGAAAGCGCAACACGCCAGCCTCGGTGAGCGTGGGTTCGGTCGCGCCATCATCAAGGTGCACGCAGCCGTAGCCGGTGATGACAAGGCCGGGATCAATGCCGAGGATACGCATAGTGCAACAGGTTCCTGAATATGAATCGCGGAGGGTACGGAGGCGCTGAGACACGGAGCGGAGACATGGTGTTGGTGATCGCGCAAGAAAACAAAATGTCTTCTCTGTATCTCCGTGCCTTCCGCGATTGTACCTGACCGACAAGATACCTACGGCGCTGAAGTGATCAACAACACGATCTGCACACGATCGTTGCCGCGTTTGCCGGTGAGCATGGCCTTGGCTAGGGGTACGTCATCAGTGCTCTGTGGGATTGGGCGCGCACCGGTGATGCCGGTACGTGTTTCATCCACCGCCACTTCAGGTTCATTCTCACGTGGCTGAATGCAGTCAGCCCAGATGACCCACACCTTGCCGTCTGGGATAGCATGCGAGATGGATAAATCGGTGAACGATGTGCCATCAAGTTGTTTTTCCTGCGGCAAGCGCGGTAACAGTGCTGCCTGCGGTCCGTAGTGATGTGGAAGCAACTCGAGGTGCGGGGTGTTCGCCGAACCGGTCATGCTCGGCACCACGTTCATCATTAACTGCCACCGACCGCCAACCAGACGATGTGAGTGTAAATGACCATTCCGATCGAGCGCGCGAACCGTTTGGGCGCGATCGATTTTTCCGATCAGGGTAAGCGGGGTTGGGCGCGGACTTGGGCCAAGCACCGCCACGCTGGAGTTGATCATCTTCGGCAGGTTCGACATCCACATCGCCAGTTGTCGTCGATCGATCTGGCCGATATCGAACCCGTTGGCCCGCCAGATGCCCAGCACGTCATCCGGCAGGTCGGGCGCGTCCAGCAGGGTCAGCCCCATGACCAGGCGAGGATCATCCCGGTGGTACAACGCGCGCTGGACGAGAATCTGCAACGGCTTGCCACTGGATGCGCGTGGCGATGCCTGGGCCATGCGACGTGTGGTGGCGTCCACTTCATCCGAAGCGCCGACCACCATCGTCGGGCGCG